>JAFECV010000225.1 GCA_018241985.1 Pseudomonadota bacterium
GGGCATCTTCATGGTCGCGCGCATGTCGCCGCTGTTCGAGCACAGCGACGCCGCGCTCAGCTTCGTGCTGGTCATCGGCGCGATCACCGCGCTGTTCATGGGCATTCTCGGCATCGTGCAGAACGACATCAAGCGCGTGGTCGCGTACTCCACGCTGTCGCAGCTCGGCTACATGACGGTCGCGCTCGGCGCATCGGCCTATTCGGCCGCCGTGTTCCACCTGATGACGCATGCGTTCTTCAAGGCGCTGCTGTTCCTCGGCGCCGGCTCGGTGATCCTGAGCATGCATCACAACCAGGACATCCGCTGGATGGGCGGCCTGCGCAAGTACATGCCGATCACCTGGCTGACCTTCCTGGTCGGAACGCTGGCGCTGGTCGCGACGCCGTTCTTCGCCGGTTTCTATTCGAAGGACAGCATCATCGAGGCGGTCGGTGAAAGCCATCTAACTGGCGCCGGCTTCGCGTGGTTCTGCGTGATGGCCAGCGTGTTCGTGACCGCCTTCTATTCGTTCCGGGTGTACTTCCTGGTGTTCCACGGCGAGGAGCGCTACGACCAGAACCCTGATGCGCACCATGACGATCACCACGGCGATCATCACGGCGGCAAGCCGCAGGAGCAGCCCTGGGTCGTCACGCTGCCGCTGATCCTGCTGGCGATCCCTTCCGTGGTGATCGGCTACATCACCATCGGGCCGATGCTGTTCGGCCATCTGTTCGACGGCGCGATCGTGGTCGACGCGGCTCGGCACCCGGCGATGGAGGAACTGGCCCACGCCTTCCGCGGTCCGTGGGAAATGGGCCTGCACGCGTTCGTGACCGCGCCGTTCTGGATCGCACTGGCCGGCTTTGTTTGCGCGTACTACATGTACATGGTCGATCGCCGTGTGCCCGAGGCGATCCGGCGCGCGACCGAGCCGCTGTACACGATATTGGTCAACAAGTACTACTTCGACTGGTTCAATGAGAACGTGCTGGTGCGGGGCGTGCGCGCGCTCGGCACCGGGCTTTGGAAGGGGGGCGATCTGGGCCTGATCGACGGGTTGGTCGTCAACGGTTCGTGGAAGGTGGTGCGCAGCGTGTCGGGCGTGCTGCGCTGGATGCAGTCCGGCTACCTGTACCACTATGCGCTGGCGATGATCGTCGGCATGTTCATCCTGATGACCTACTTCGTCTGGCTCCGATAAGGAAACAAGAAAGATGGGATTGCTGAGCCTTGCGATCTGGGTGCCGATCTTCTTCGGTGTCGTCCTGCTGGCGTTCGGCAGCGACCGGCATGCCCGGCTCGTGCGCTGGGTCGCGCTGATCGGCGCCGCGGTCAGTTTCCTGGTTACGCTGCCGCTGTACGACGGCTTCAAGCTCGGTACGCCGGCGATGCAGTTCGTCGAATCCAGCACCTGGATTCCGCGCTTCAACATCGACTACCACCTCGGCATCGACGGCATCTCGCTGTGGTTCGTGCTGCTGACCGCGTTCATCACGCTGGTGGTGGTGATCGCGAGCTGGGAGTCGATCACCGAGCGCGTCAACCAGTACATGGCCGCGTTCCTGATCCTGAGCGGCCTGATGATCGGCGTGTTCTGCGCGCTCGACGGCATGCTGTTCTACGTGTTCTTCGAGGCGACGCTGATCCCGATGTACCTGATCATCGGCGTCTGGGGCGGGCCGAACAAGATCTACGCGGCGTTCAAGTTCTTCCTCTATACGTTGCTCGGCTCGCTGCTGATGTTGATCGCGATGATCTACCTGTACGTCAAGTCGGGCGGCAGCTTCGACCTGGCGACCTGGTATGCGCTGCCGCTCGGTAGCCTCCCGCAAACGCTGCTGTTCTTCGCGTTCTTCGCGGCGTTCGCGGTGAAGGTACCGATGTGGCCGATCCACACCTGGCTGCCGGATGTGCACGTCGAGGCGCCGACCGGCGGCTCGGTGATCCTGGCGGCGATCATGCTCAAGCTCGGCGCCTACGGGTTCGTCCGCTTCTCGATGCCGATCGCGCCGGATGCGGCGCACGAGTGGGCCTGGCTGATGATCGCGCTCTCGCTGATCGCGGTCGTCTACATCGGCATCGTCGCGCTGGTGCAGCCCGACATGAAGCGGCTGGTCGCCTATTCGTCGGTCGCGCACATGGGATTCGCGACGCTGGGCTTCTTCATCTTCAGCGAGATCGGCGCCTCGGGCGGCCTCGTGCAGATGCTCTCGCACGGGCTGGTGTCGGGCGCGATGTTCCTGTGCATCGGCGTGCTGTACGACCGGATGCATACGCGCGCGATCGCGGACTACGGCGGGGTGATCAATACCATGCCCAAGTTCGCGGCGTTCGCGTTGTTCTTCTTCATGGCGAACTGCGGCCTGCCGGGCACGTCGGGGTTCGTCGGCGAGTGGATGGTGATCCTCGGCAGCGTCGGCTACCAGTTCTGGATCGGCCTGGCGGCGGCATCGGCGCTGATCTGGGGCGCGGGCTACTCGCTGTGGATGTACAAGCGCGTCTACTTCGGGCCGGTGGCGAACCATCATGTGCAGGCGATGCCGGACATCAATGCGCGGGAATTCCTGATGCTGGCGTTGCTCGCCGTGGCGGTGCTGTATGTCGGCCTCTATCCGAAGCCGATGACCGACGTGATGAATGCGTCGGTGACGAACCTGCTCCGGCATCTGGCCACCTCCAAGCTGATCTGATCGGCATCCATTCGAGAACGACAAGATGATCGACAAACTCAGCTGGATTTCCATCTACCCGGAGGTGGTGCTGCTGGTGATGGCTTGCGTGATCGCGTTGGTCGATCTGAGCGTCACCAGCCCGCGGCGCACCGCCACCTACGTGCTGACCCTGCTCACGCTGGGCGTCGTCGCGGTGCTGCAGGGCCTGTATGCGAGCGGCGGCGCGACCGTGTACGGCTTCGGGAACATGGTCGTCAGCGACCCGATGGGCAACTGGCTCAGCTGCTTCGTCACGATCTCGATGATGGTGACGCTGGTGTACGGCCGCCCCTACGGAGCCGACCGCGGAATGATGCGCGGCGGCGAGCTGTACACGCTCTCGATGTTCGCGACGCTCGCGATGTCCATCATGATCTCGGCGAACAACTTCCTGATCATCTACATGGGCCTGGAACTGCTCGCGCTGACCTGCTACACGATGGTCGCGCTGTGGCGCGATCACATGCTCGCCACCGAGGCCGCGATCAAGTTCTTCGTGCTCGGCGTGCTCGCGGGCGGCTTCCTGCTGTACGGCCTGTCGATGGTGTACGGGGCGACCGGAACCCTCGACATCAGCGAGGTGTTCAAGGCGGTGAACTCGGGCCACCTGAACCACCAGGTGCTGATCTTCGGGCTGGTCTTCATCGTGACCGGGCTGGGTTTCGAATTCGGCGTGGTGCCGTTTCACATGTGGCTGCCCGACATCTATCAGGGCGCGCCGACGGTCGTCAGCCTGATCATTGCCGGCGCACTCAAGCTGTCCGCGTTCGCGATCGCGATCCGCCTGCTGGTCGACGGCCTGCTGCCGCTGGCGATCGACTGGCAGCAGATGCTCGGGCTGCTCGCGATCGGCTCGCTGCTGATCGGCAACGTCGTCGCGATCGCGCAGACCAACTTCAAGCGGATGCTCGGGTATTCGACGATCTCGCACATGGGCTTCGTGCTGCTCGGGCTGATGTCCGGCGTCGCGAACGGAAATACCCTGTCTGCGGCAAACGCCTACAGCTCGGCGATGTTCTACGCGCTGACCTACGTGCTGACGACGCTGGCCGCGTTCGGCATCGTTCTGCTGCTGGCGCGCGAGGGGTTCGAGAGCGAGGAGATTTCGGACCTCGCGGGCTTGAACCGGATCAGTCCGCTATATGCCGGCGTGATGGCAGCCGCGATGTTCTCGTTCGCCGGCATTCCGCCGCTGGTCGGCTTCTACGCGAAGCTCGCCGTGCTGCAGGCGCTGATCGCGACCGGTTCGTCGGCCTATATCGCGCTGGCCGTGTTCGCGGTCATGATGTCGCTGATCGGTGCGTTCTACTACCTGCGCGTCGTCAAGGTGATGTATTTCGACGCGCCGATCACGGCGACCACGGTGTCGGCGCCGATGGAGGTGCGCGTGCTGCTGGCGGTCAACGGCGCGCTGGTGCTGTTGCTCGGCGTGATTCCGGGCGGCTTCGTACAGTTGTGCTCGCAGGCGATCGTCGCGACGCTGGGCAGCTAAGGCCCGTTTCTTCCACCGCTGAAGTGTCCCAATCGGTTTCGGTCTGGCTCGTGATCGTCGTGGCGTTCTGCGCCGCGAACCTGCCGTTCGTCAATCAACGCCTGTTCGGCGTGATTCCGCTGCGAACGGTGAAGAACCTGGCGCTGCGCTTCGCTGAACTGGCCGTGTTCTATTTCCTGACCGGCGCGATCGGGTTTGCGCTGGAGAAGCGGGCCGGGCAGGTCGCGCCGCAGGGGTGGGCGTTCTATGCCATCACCGGCGCGCTGTTCCTGACCTTCGCGTTTCCCGGTTTCATCTACCGCTACCTGCTCCGGCACCGCGATTGACGGGAGCGTGGCGCCGCCATGGACGACTCCCACGACTCCCATCTGGCC
>JAFECV010000226.1 GCA_018241985.1 Pseudomonadota bacterium
AGCGAGCCGATCACGAATCCGAAGCCGCCGATCGAGACGCCCCAGGCGATCGCGCGCCAGTCGTGCGAATAGTCGGCGAGCGCGATCGCCGCCGGCACGTTGCTGATGAACTGCGACAGCAGGGCGCCGGCGAGCAGCAGGTGCTTCGGGTTCGCCAGCGCCAGATGGTCCATCGCGCTGCGCACCCATTGCTGCTGCGCGAGCAGCCGCAGGTCGACGAACATCAGCACGAACACCAGCAGCAGCCCCCAGTCCAGTCTCAACAGCAGCCGCGGGCGCAGCAGCAGGAACGCGAGGGCGACCACCGCGCAGGCCAGCGGCGCATGGTGCAGGTCGGCTGCCAGCACGAACGGCAGGTACAGCACGAGCGAGAGCAGCAGCAGGCCGCGGTCCGGCGCCGCCAGTTCGCCGCCGATCCGCTCGCGCAGCGGCCGCCCGGGGAACGAGACGAAGGTGAGCGCGAGCAGCAGCGCCATCAGCACCGCGACCAGCGGCGCCATCTGCAGCACGAACGCGCCGAACGAAACGCCAGAGCGCTGCCACAGGAACAGGTTCTGCGGATTGCCGATCGGCGTCAGCGCCGAGCCGGCGTTGACCGCCAGCGCCTCGAACACGACGAGCCGGCCGGGCGCGATGCGCGCGATCCGGCACAGGTCCAGCGTCAGCGGCACCACGACGAACAGCGCGACGTCGTTCGTCAGCACCATCGAAAGCGTTGCCGCGGCCAGCACCAGCGCGATCGCCGCGGCGCGGCGCGTGCGCATGCGCGCGATCAGCCAGCGCCCGAGCCGGTCCAGCGCGCCGCTCGCTTCCAGCCCCTTGGTCAGCAGCAGCAGGCCGGCGAGCGCCGCGATCGTCGGCCAGTCGACCAGCGCGGAATAGTCGGCGATCCGCTCCGGCGCGAGCGCGGTCTGCAGGATCAGCAGCGCGAGCAGCGCCAGCAGCACCGGGTCGTGCGCGAGGGTGCGCAGCGGAGCGGGCGCGCGGTCGTGCTGGCTGTGGTTTTCCATCCGTGCAGGAAATCGGTCGGGTACCCATAATGGTGCCCCACGGCCCCTGTTGCAACCGCTGCAATCGCGGGCGGCAGGGCCGCCTGCTATCGAAGAACATCCGGCGCGATCACGATGACCCATCCCTCCACACAGCGCACGCACGCCGCCTTGGGCATTGCGCTCTTCTTCCTGATAGCGGTGGTCGGCCTGTTCTACGTCAAGTGGTCGCCCTATTACAGCCGCGCCTTCACGGCGGCCCAGACGCACTCGATCGGCCAGTCGATCCTGTCGGGCTCCGGGGCGACCCCGCCCGCGCCGTCGCTGCACGCGGCGCTCGACTATGCGCGCGCCTACGGCCTCGCGATCTGGAAGGCGCTGGTGCTCGGCCTGTTGCTCGGTTCCGCGCTCGACGTGCTGGTGCCGCGCCATTGGGTGGTGCGCCTGCTCGGCGGCACCGGCATCGGCAGCGTGGTGACCGGCGGCCTGCTGTCGCTGCCCGGCATGATGTGCACCTGCTGCGCGGCGCCGGTGGTGACCGGCCTGCGCCAGTGCCGCGCGGCGCCCGGTAGCACGGTGGCGTTCTGGCTGGGCAACACCATGCTCAACCCGGCCACGCTGGTGTTCATGGGCTTCGTGCTCGGCTGGCACTGGGTCGGGCTGCGCCTGGCGATGGGCCTGGTGATGGTGGTCGGGCTCGGCTGGGTGCTGAACCGGATGAGCCGCGCGCAGAACGGCGACAGCGGCGACAACGTCGACGCCGCCGCGGCCCAGGCGCTGCAGGCCGCCGCCGGCGACACCGAGCCGGATCCGCGCCCGGTCTGGCTGCGCTGGCTGCGCTCTCTCGCCGGCATGTCGCTGCGGCTGCTGCCCGAGTACATCATCCTCGTGCTGCTGCTTGGCGCGGCGCGCGCCTGGCTGTTCCCGGCGATCGATCTGAGCGCGGTCAACACCCTGGCCTGGATTCTCGGCCTGGCCGTGGCCGGCACGCTGTTCGTCATCCCGACGGCCGGCGAAGTCCCGATCGTGCAAGCCATGCTGTCGCTCGGCATGGCGGCCGGGCCCGCCGCCGCGCTGCTGGTGACGCTGCCGCCGATCAGCCTGCCGTCGCTGGCGATGGTGGCCAAGGCGTTTCGCCCGGTCGAACTGGCGGTGCTGATGGCGGGCGTGATCGTGCTGGGCGTCGCGGCGGGTGGTGTGGCGATCGCAATGGGGTTCTGACCCCGATTCTTCTCATTCATGCGTCGCCGCCGGCATGTGCGCGACGCGCAGCGAGCTGAACGTCGCGGCCGCCAATGCGAAGCCTGCCGCCAGCGCGAGCGCGATCGTCGGGCCGCGGCCCGGGTGGCCGGCGGTGAACGAGAAGATGATCGACAGCAGCACCGCGCCCAGCGTCTGGCCGGTCAGCCGCGCGGTGCCGAGCATGCCGCTCGCGCCGCCGGAGCGGTGCATCGGCGCGCTGGTCACGATGGTGTGGTTGTTCGGCGACTGGAAGAACCCGAAGCCGATGCCGCACAGCGCCATGCGCCATGCGATCGCATGGCTGTCGGGGTGCTGCGGCAACAGCGCGAGCAGCGCGAGGCCGGCGGCCATCGTCACCATGCCGATGCCGCCGAGCAGGCCGTCCGGGTAGCGGCCGATCAGGCGCCCGACGATCGGCGCGATCACCACGATCGCCATCGGCCAGGCGGTGATCAGCGCGCCAGCCTGGAGCGGCGTCAGGCCATAGCTGTCGAGCAGCAGGAACGGGATCGCGGTGTAGGCGAGCATCTGCGCGCAGAACGCGCCGATCGACGAGCACATCGACAGCGCGAATACCGGAATGCGCAGCAGGTCGAGCGGAAACAGCGGCAGCGCCACTTTGAGCTGCCGGCGCACGTAGATGACGCCTACAGCCAATCCGGCCATGAGCAGCGCGGCCGCGAAAGCGGTGTCGCCGCCGCCGCCCGCACGCGAACCGAGCGCGTCGACGCCGAGGAACACCAGCGCGAACATCAGCATGTTCATCAGCACGTCGGGCCACGACAGGCGCACGCCGTCGGGCGCCGGCGCCGGGTTGCGCGGGAGGAAGCGCCGGCCGAGCCACAGCACGGCGAGGCCGAGCGGCACGTTGAACACGAACAGCCAGGGCCAGGACGCGACCGACAGGATGCCGGCGGCGATCGTCGGCCCGGCGACCGACGCGGTCGCGACCACCAGCGAGTTGAGCGCGACGCCGCGTCCGAGCATGCGCCGCGGAAAGATCAGGCGCAGCAGCGCCGCGTTCACCGCCATGATGCCGGCCGCGCCCAGCCCCTGCACCGCGCGCGCACCGGCCAGCCACGCGAACGAATGCGACAGCGCGCAGGCCAGCGACGCGATCGTGAACAGCACGACGCCGCCCAGGTAGACGCGCCGGTAGCCGACCAGGTCGCCCAGCGTGGCGCAGGGCAGCAGCAGGCCCAGCGTCGCGACCTGGTACGCATTGACGACCCAGACCGTGAGCGAAGGGCTGGCGTGCAGGTCGCGCGCGATGCCGGGCAGCGCCAGGTTCACGATCGTGCCGTCGAGCACCGCCAGCGCGAGGCCGAGGATGATGACCCCCATCGCGTAGTGGCGCGCCGGCGTCGGCAGGCCGTCCTGCACGGGCGTCGCGGGCTGTTGCGGCGTGGGGCGCGGGTCGGGCGGCGCGAGGCCGCTGTTGCTGTCGGGGACCGCGTTCGCGGCATCTTCGGTGGGCATGGGGGAGGGTGACACTATCACGAATGACTCGAATGGGTAGACGCAGGAATCGGCGCGAGAATCGCCCGATGCCAGCCAAGCACAGAAAGCATTTCTCCGAGACCAGCGCCCATCAACGGCTGCTGTACGCGATCGTCGCCGGCGCGGCCGCCGGGCTCGCGCCGTTGCCGCTCGCCGCGCCGGCGCATGGCCTGCTGGCGTGGTGCGTCGGCTCCGGCTGCTACCTGGCGCTGGCCTGGTGGCTGGCGGTGCGGTTCGACGCCGAACGCACTCGCGCGCGGGCGCAGGCGCAGGACCAGTCGGGCCTGGCCGTGTTCCTGCTGATGCTGCTGGTCGTGTTCGCCAGCATCGCGTCCATCGTGCTGATGATCGGCGACGTCAAGGGCATGTCGGCGGCGCGGCGCAACGGCCACCTGTTGTTGACGCTGGCGGCGCTGGCCTGCTCCTGGCTCGTGATGCATACGGTGTTCGCGTTCCGCTACGCGCACCGCTATTACCAGGAACTGCTGGAGCCGGGGCCGAACGGCGGCGGGCTGGAGTTTCCCGGCGCGCTGCCGCCGGACTATTCCGATTTTCTCTATTCGGCCTACGTGATCGGGATGACCTCGCAGGTGTCGGACGTGCAGGTCACCTCGCGCGAAATGCGCCGGTTGACGCTGGTGCACAGCCTGCTTGCGTTCGCGTTCAACATGCTGGTGCTGGCGTTGGGCATCAACGTGGTCGCCGGCGCGATGCAGTGATCCGGTTTTGCCTTCAAACGCATCACCGCGTTGAGGCGCCTGGCCGTGCCTTAAGCACTGCTCGTAGGCGCCCCGCCTTGTTCTGCGCTCGAATGCAAAACCGTATG
>JAFECV010000227.1 GCA_018241985.1 Pseudomonadota bacterium
GCTGCTATGCGGACGACGGTTTCGTCTGCGGCGACGCGGCGCTGGTGCTCGCGGGTCTGGCCGATCGGTTCGAGCGGCGCGGGTACAAGGCCGACCCCGAGCTGCAGGCCGGCCTGCGCAAGACGCATGACGAGGTGGTGCGCACGCTGCACGATGGCCTCGGCCCCTACACCGCGCTGGTGCAGCAGTTGCAGCAGGCGGCAGGTCGCCGCTTCAACTGGGTGCGCGACGTCACGGTTTCGAACAGCACCTGGGGCAACCGCGAACTGCGCATCTTCGAAGCCGACGCCGGCGTTCATGCGACCGGCGGCGGCATCGGCCAGGGCATGCCGATGGCGATCGGCGCGGCGGTGGGCGCGCAGGCGACATCCTCCGGTCGCAAGACGTTGTGCCTGGCGGGAGACGGCGGCTTCATCCTGAACCTGGGCGAGCTCGCGACGCTGGTGCAGGAGCAGTGCGATTGCCTGATCGTGCTGATGAACGACAAGGGCTACGGCGTGATCAAGAACATCCAGGACGCGCAGTACGGCGGCCGCCGTGCCTACGTCGAGCTGCACACGCCCGACTACGCGCAGCTGTGCGCATCGCTTTCGCTGCCGCATGAACGCATAAGCAACCTGGCCGAACTACCGGCGAAGCTGAGCTCGGCGCTGGGACGCAAGGGCCCGTGCATGCTGGAGATCGACATGCTCTCCATCGGCAGCTTCAAGACCACGTTCGCCGGCCCGCCGGTGAACAAGCTGAACCAGATCCCGGCGTTGGACCCCGCGGTCGCGTCGAGCGCTGCCTGAAGGCCCGTGTCATGCGCATTGCATTGATCGGTTGCGGCGCCATCGGCACCGCGCTGCTGGAGCTGGTGCAGCACGATGCCGGCCTCGAGACCGCAGCCATCGTCGTGCCCGACGATGCGGCCGCAGCGGCGCGGGCGGTGGCGCAGCGCCTGGCGCCCCAGGCGCAGGTCGCGGCAACCGTGCCGGAGCAGGGCATCGACCTCGTCGTCGAGGCCGCGGGCCATGCCGCGATCGAGCAGCATGTGCTGCCGACGCTGCGCCGCGGCGTGCCAGCCATCGTCGCATCGGTCGGGGCGCTGTCCGCGGCCGGCCTGCCGGATCGGCTCGAGGCCGCGGCGCGCGAGGGCCGCACGCAGGTGCAGTTGATCGCCGGCGCGATCGGCGCGATCGACGCGCTGGCCGCGGCGCGCATCGGCGGTTTGGCGGCGGTGCGCTACATCGGCCGCAAGCCGCCACACGCGTGGAAGGGCACGCCGGCCGAGCACGGCCGCGACCTGGACACGCTCAGGCTGGAGACGGTGATCTTCGAGGGCTCGGCCCGCGAGGCCGCCGCGCTCTATCCGAAGAACGCGAACGTGGCCGCGACCGTTTCGCTCGCCGGCCTCGGCCTGGACCGCACCACGGTGCGCCTGATCGCCGACCCGACCGTCACCGAGAACGTGCACCGGGTCGAGGCCGAAGGCGCGTTCGGCCGCTTCGAGCTGACCATGCGCAACAGGCCACTGGCCGCGAATCCCAAGACCTCGGCGCTGACCGTCTACAGCGCGGTGCGTGCGCTGCGCGGTCGCATCCAACCGCTGATCATCTGACGCGGGAGAACCTCACGATGTCGAACCTCGAACTGCTCCCGATCAACGTCGCCGGCGAATGGCGCTTGGGCGGCGGCGATGAATACCAGAGCCTGTACCCCGCGACCGCCGAGCCGATCGCGCGCCTGAACGCGGCGAGTCCCAGCGATGTCGACGAGGCCATCGTCGGCGCGGACCGGGCCTTTCGCACCAGCGGCTGGGCCCGGATGCTGCCGCACGCGCGCGCCGCAGTGCTGCACCGCGTGGCCGCGCTGATCCGCGAGCGATCCGAAGACCTGGCACAAAAGCAGCGCCTCGACAACGGCAAGCCGATCAACGAGACACGCGCACTGGTCGCGAGCGCGGCCGGCACGTTCCAGTTCTTCGCCGCCGCGCTGGAGACGCTGGAGGACAGCATCACCCCCTCGCGCGGCGCCTACGTGACGATGAGCGTGCACGAGCCGATGGGCGTGGTCGCGGCGATCACGCCGTGGAACTCGCCGATCGCCAGCGAGGCGCAGAAGATGGCGCCGGCGCTCGCGGCCGGCAACGCGGTGGTGGTCAAGCCGGCCGAGGTGACGCCGCTGATGGCGCTGGAACTCGCGAAGATCTGCGAAGAAGCCGGCGTGCCCAAAGGCATCGTCAGCGTGTTGCCCGGCAAGGGCTCGGTGATCGGCGATGCGATCACCCGGCATCCGCTGGTCAAGCGCGTCTCGTTCACCGGCGGCACGACCACCGGCAAACACATCGCCCACATCGCGGCCGACAAGATGATGCCGGTCTCGCTGGAACTGGGCGGCAAGTCGCCGACCATGGTGCTGGAAGACGCGGACCTGGACCATGCGGTGGCCGGCGTGCTGTACGGCATCTTCAGCAGCTCGGGCGAGTCCTGCATCGCCGGCTCGCGGCTGTTCGTCGCGCGCAGCATCTACGACGCGTTCGTGACCCGGCTGGCGCAGGCCGCCCATGCGCTGCGCATCGGCGATCCGGCCAGCGAGCGCACGCAGATGGGGCCGCTGATCACGGCCAAACACCGCGAGAGCATCGAGCGCTACGTCGACCTGGGCGTGAGCGAGGGCGGCCGCATCCGCACCGGTGGCGTGCGGCCGAGCGGCGCCGACTACGACCGGGGCTTCTTCTACACGCCGACGATCCTCGAGGGCCTGGGCAACAACGCCCGCATCACGCAGGAGGAAATCTTCGGCCCGGTGCTGGTGGCGATGCCGTTCGACACCGAGGACGATCTGATCGCGCAGGCCAACGACAGCGTCTATGCGCTGGCGGCCGGCGTCTGGAGCCGCGACTTCAAGCGTGCCTGGAAGCTGGGTCGCGCCGTGCAGGCCGGCACGGTGTGGATCAACACCTACAAGCAGTTTTCCGTATCCACGCCGTTCGGCGGCTGGCGCGATTCCGGCCTGGGCCGCGAGAAGGGCCGCGAAGGCATCTTTCAATACATGGAGCAGAAGAGCATGTACTGGGGCACGAACGAGGAGCCGCTGCCATGGGCGCGCTGAACGACGCAGGCCGCGGGCCGGCCCATCGCCGCGCCTGGTGGGGCGTGCTGGCGTTGCTGTTCATCGTCACGATCGCCTACGTCGACCGCGTCAATGTCGCGGTGCTGATCGTCGACCCCGAATTCCTGCGGGCGTTCGGCTTGGTCGGCGACCGGGTGGGGCAGGGATCGTTGATGAGCTTGTTCCTGATCGGCTACGGCGTCGCGGCGCTGGTGCTGACGCCGTTCTACGAGTCCAGGCTGGGTTACCGGCGCGGCCTGCTCGTCAGCCTGTTCGCCTGGGCCGTGCTGACGGCCGCGGCGCCGGTCGCGGGGTCGCTGTTCGCGCTGCTGGTGCTGCGCGTGCTGCTCGGCGTCAGCGAGGGGCCGCTGTTCTCGCTGAAGACGATGTTCGTGAAGGACCGGTTCGCGGCCGAGCAATGGGGCAAGCCGAATGCGGTCAGCTCGATGGGCGTGTCGTTCGGTCTCGCGGTCGGGTTCCCGCTGGTCAGCTACCTGCTGCACGCGGGCGGATGGGCACTGTCGTTCCACACGCTGGCCGCGATCAATCTGCTGATCGGTCTGCCGCTGGTGTACTGGCTGATCCCCGCGCCGCGCCAGACCTCGGCGGCCAAGGGCGCTCCCGAGCCCCGGTCGACCAGTGCGCTGCGCGCGTTCAGGTCCGCGCTGCGTATGCGCCATCTCGGCCTGGTGCTGCTGATCGAGATCTGCACGCTGGGCTACCTGTGGGGCAGCAGCTCCTGGCTGCCGGCCTACCTGGTCGATGACAAGGGTTTCTCGATCCGTGCGATGGGCTGGGTCTCGTCGCTGCCGTTCCTCGTCGGCATAGTCGCCAATTTCCTCGGGGGCGTGCTGGTCGACGTGTTTCCGGCCCGGCGCACGCCGCTGATCTTCACGATCGGCGGCATCGGCTGCGCGCTGTCGGTGCTGATGCTGATCGACTCGCGCGCCACGGCGGTCACGCTGACCTGCCTGCTGCTGGCCAGCGCCTGCTGGGGCATCCAGGGCGCTTCGATCCCGACGCTGGTCCAGCGCTTCTCGCCGCCCGGCAGCGTGGGCAGCGCTTACGGAATCATCAACGGCGTCGGCAACCTGGTCGCGGCCTTCATGCCGGCGGCGATGGGCGGGCTGATGAAGACCCATGTGGCCGGCGGCTTCGGGCTGCTGGTGGTGTCGCAGGTCGGCGTGGCGCTGGCCGGCGTCTGGCTGACGCTGAAGCTGTCCGGTTCGGTCGCCCGCGTGGCCGCAAGCGGCGCGGCGCACGGATAACGCCCGCAACGATGGAGCACCTATGAGCGTACTCGGCATCGACCAGATCACCTACGGCGCGGACGACCTCGCGACCTGCCGCCGGTTCTTCTCGGACTGGGGCCTGACGCTGGCGAGCGAGCGTGCCGACGAACTGGTCTTCGAAACCCTGAACGGCTGCCGTGTGGTCGTCGCCGCGCAGGCGAA
>JAFECV010000228.1 GCA_018241985.1 Pseudomonadota bacterium
CTCCAGCCCTTGATTCGCGCTCACAGTCTGCTATCAACAAAATAGCATGAAGCCTTCCAACGTGCTGACCCTGCCGGGCTGGCAGGGGAGCGGTCCCGAGCATTGGCAAAGCCGCTGGGAGCACGCGCACGGCTACCGGCGCGTCGAGCAGCACGACTGGATGCGCCCGCTGCGCGGCGACTGGATCGCCCGGCTCGAAGACGTGGTGCTGACCTGCGACGAACCGGCGGTGCTGGTCGCGCACAGCCTGGGCTGCATCCAGGTCGCGGCCTGGGCCGCGCATTCGGCGAACACGCGTCTGGTCAAGGGCGCGCTCCTGGTCGCGCCGGGCGACGTGGACCGCGCCGACATCGACCCGATGCTGTGGAGCTGGCCGCCGATCCCGCTCGAAGGCCTGCCATTTCGCAGCGTGCTGGTCGCGAGCCGCAACGACCCCTGGTGCAGCTTCGCGCGCGCCGGGCAGCTCGCCGCGGCCTGGGGCGCGCAGCTGATCGACCACGGCATGGCCGGCCACGTCAACGCCGACGCCGGCCTGGGCAGTTGGCCCGAGGGCCATGTGCTGCTCGACGACCTGATGAGAGATTAAGTAAGGACGAACCAACATGGTGACGAAGAAACCCAAGGGCCTGGGACGCGGCCTCGAAGCGCTGCTCGGTCCTCGCGTGGCCGACGCCACCGAACCGGGCGCCGAGCAGCAGCCGGGACAGCTCAGCCTCGCCGAACTGGTGCCGGGGCAGTACCAGCCGCGCACCCGGATGGACGAGGGCGCGCTGTACGAACTGGCCGAATCGATCAAGGCGCAGGGCATCATGCAACCGATCCTGGTGCGCCGCCTCGGCGACGACGCTGCCGATCGGCAGCGCGAGCGATTCGCGCAGCAGGGCGCGGCAGCGCCCGCGGACCGGCCGCTGTACGAGATCATCGCCGGCGAGCGGCGTTTCCGCGCGGCGCGGCTCGCGGGCCTGGACAGCGTGCCGGTGCTGGTGCGCGACGTGCCCGACGAGGCCGCGGCGGCGATGGCGCTGATCGAGAACATCCAGCGCGAAGACCTGAACCCGCTGGAAGAGGCCCAGGGCCTGCAACGGCTGATCAACGAGTTCGGGCTCACTCACGAAGGCGCGGCACAGGCCGTCGGGCGCTCGCGCAGCGCCGCCAGCAACCTGCTGCGGCTGCTGCACCTGACCGAGCCGGTGCAGACCATGCTGATGGCGGGCGACATCGACATGGGCCATGCGCGCGCGCTGCTCGCGCTGGAACAAGGCACCCAGGTCACCGCCGCGAACCAGATCGCCGCGCGCAAGCTCTCGGTGCGCGAGGCCGAGCGGCTGGTCAAGAAGCTCAGCGTCGAGTTCAGCCTCGCGTCGTCGCGCAGCCGCGGCCCGGGCCGGCGCGAGAAGTCACGCGACCTGCAGCGTGTGGAAGAAGAGCTGTCGGACCTGCTGACCGCGGCGGTCGAGGTGCGCGTCAAGCGCCGCACCAAGCGCACCGGCCGCAGCGATGAGGCCGGCGAACTCGCGATCCAGTTCGGATCGCTCGACGAGCTGAACGGCCTGATCGACCGGCTGCGTCAGTCGTTCGGCCCGTAACCCGGCGGGTAGTAGCCCGGCGGATAGTACTGGCCCGGCGGCGCCTGGATCACCGGCGGCGCGCCTGCCGGCGGCCCATAGCCCTGCGGCGCATAGCCAGCGGGCGGATAGCCGGGCGGCGGATCGGCCTGCACCGGCGCGCGATATTGCTGCCGGCGCATGCCCGGCACCTGGTTGCCGCGCGCGTACATGCATTGCACGTAGGCGTTGTTGTACTGGGCCTGGATCGATCCCTGGCCGTAGGCCGCCGAGCCGGCGCCGACGCTGGTGCCGGCAATCGCGCCGGTCGCGGCGCCGATGCCTGCGCCCTGGTGGTTGCCGATTGCCGCGCCCAGCAGCCCGCCGAGCACGGTGCCGACCACGACGGTGCCCGCAGTGCCGTTGTTCACCGCCTCGGCCTGGCCCGCGACCTGCGACTGCGCATACTGCCTGCAGGTGTACTGGTCCTGCTGGAACGCCTCGAACGGCTTGGACGACCCGGGCAGCACCTGCACCGTCGGCCCCATCGGCGGCGACGCGCAGCCGGCCAGCACGACCGGCACGGCGAGAAGCAGAAACTTGGCCTTGTGCATGTTCATCCCTCTTGGATTGCTTCGTGAATGTCGAGTTCGGGCAGGGGCCGCGCGATCCGGTTCCAGGCGTCGGGCTTCATTGCGTGGGCGGCGTGGGCGGCGGGGGCGGCGGCGCCACCTCGCGGAACGGCACGCTGCAGCTTTGCACCGCCGGGAAGTACCCGGGCGGATTGTCGCAGTAATACCAGTGCCGCAGCACCGGCCGGCTGACCAGCGGCGCCGGCTGCGCCGGCATCACGGCCGGCGGCGCGACCACCACCGGCGCCGCGACGACGATGCCCGACACCAGCAGCGGATAGGGGTAGACCGGCCGGTCGTAGAAATACCATTGGCCGCCCGACGCCCACCACCAGCCGCAGCGCCCGCCGTAGCAGCTGTTGCGCCAGAAGCCGCCGCGCCAGTGCCTCAGCTCGGGTTCGTCGAAGCGGCGCACGTCGTGGCCGCGGAACTCGTAACGCTCCGCCGGCCGGGCATGCACCGGCCCGGGTCCGCGAAACTCATGCTCGCGGCCTTCGCGCCGCGGCTGCGCCCAGGCCAGCGCCACCGGCAAGATCGCCAGCAGACACACCAGAGTACGAACCCCCCGGGTGCTGAAACCTTGCATTGCCGTTGCGTCCCTGCCCTGTGACAGCCAATTCGACAGCCGATTTCCGTGCGCGCCATCGCGCCGGGCCCGATCTGATCGTAGCCTTGCAGTCCTAACATTTGGTAAAGCTCGGTCGCCCGAACCTGGCGATTTGTAAGTTTTCGATTCGGCCGCTTCAGCGCGCGCCGGAGGGCTTCGCGGCGAAGACCGGCGCGAACGCGCGCGGTACCGCGCGCAGGTATTGCGGCGGCAGCACGGCCGGCAGCCCGGCGTTCGCGGCGGCATGCCAGCCCCAGCGCGGGTTCCACAGGAACGCGCGCGCCATCGCGACCAGGTCGCAGCGGCCTTCGGCGATCGCGGCCTCGGCCTGCGCCGGCTCGGTGATCAGCCCGATGCCGATCACCGGCAGCCCCACCTCGCGGCGGATGCGTTCGGCGAAGTGCAGCTGGTAGCCCGGGCCGACCGCGATCTTCTGGTGCGGCGAGATGCCGCCCGACGAGGCGTCGATCCAGTCGCAGCCGCGTTGTTTCAGCTCGCGCGCGAACGCGACCGTGTCGTCCAGCGTCCAGCTCGGTGTTTCGGGTTCGTGCTCGAGCCAGTCGCTGGCCGAGACGCGCACGCCGAGCGGCTTGTGCACGGGCCATGCCGCGCGCACCGCGTCGAACACCTCGAGCGGCGCGCGCATGCGGTTCGCGAGCGACCCTCCATACGCGTCGTCACGCCGGTTCGCGACCGGCGACAGGAATTCATGCAGCAGATAGCCGTGCGCGCAGTGCAGCTCGATCGCGTCGAGCCCGAGCCGGTCCGCGCGGCGCGCCGCCAGCGCGAAATCGGCGACGATGCGCGCGATCTCGTCCACCTTGAGCGCATGCGACGGCGCTTCGTCGTCGCGGAACGGCCGCATGGAGGGCGCCTGCGGCGTCCAGCCGCCGTCCCGCACCGCGATCTGCCGGTCGCCCTCCCACGGTCGCCGGCTCGACGCCTTGCGTCCGGCATGCGCGAGCTGGACGCCGATGTGCGCGCTCGCGTGCGGCCGGATCGCCGCGAGCACGCGGCGCAGCGCGTCCTCGTTCGCGTCGCTGTACAGGCCGAGGCAGCCCGGCGTGATGCGCCCCTCGGCATTGACCGCGGTGGCCTCGATGAAAGTCAGCGCCGCGCCGCTCTGCGTCAGCGCGCCCAGGTGCATCACGTGCCAGTCGGTCGCGCTGCCGTCCTCTGCCGAGTACTGGCACATCGGCGAGACGACGATGCGATTGGAGAGTGTGAGTTCGCGCAGCGCGAACGGTTGGAACAGCGTGGGGTCGGCCATGCGGGTTCGGACTACAGCGCGAAGATCTTGCCCGGGTTCATGATGTTCTGCGGATCGAGCGCGCGCTTGACGGTGCGCATCAGTTCGACCGTGCCGCTGCCGGCCTCGGTCAGCAGGAAGTCCATCTTGTGCAGGCCCACGCCGTGCTCGCCGGTGCAGGTGCCCTCCAGGCGCAGCGCGCGCGCGACCAGTTTGTGGTTCAGCTCTTCCGCACGCTCGCGCTCGGCCGGGTCGTTGGGGTCGAGCAGGTAGCCGAAGTGGAAGTTGCCGTCGCCGACATGGCCGACCAGGAAGTACGGAATGCCGCTCGCGTCCGCCTCGGCGACCGAGTCGAGCAGGCAGTCGGCCAGGCGCGAGATCGGCACGCAGGTGTCGGTCGAAATCACACGGCAGCCGGGGCGCGATTGCACCGCCGCGAAATACGCGTTGTGCCGCGCGGTCCACAGGCGCGAGCGTTCCTCGGGCGTCGTCGCCCACTCGAATGCGTTGC
>JAFECV010000229.1 GCA_018241985.1 Pseudomonadota bacterium
GGCCGGACGGCTGAAGGGGCTGGAAATGCCCGCGTCTGTTCTCTCGCTCTAGTGGCTCTGGGCACACCGTGAATGGTCGGGCTGGACTGGATTCTGGCGGCGGTGCTGGTCCTGTCGCTGCTGCTCGGCGCGTGGCGCGGCCTGGTGTACGAGGCGCTGTCGCTGCTCGCGTGGGTGGCGGCGTTCGTGCTGGCGCAGTGGTATGCACCGGACGTGGCCGCGCGCATGCCGCTGGCGGGGGCGTCGGAGCCGGTGCGCTACGCGGTGGGATTCGTCGCGGTGTTCATCGCGGCGGCCTTCGCCGGCGGGTTGGTGGCCTGGCTCGCGAAGAAGCTGGTCGAGGCGATCGGGCTGCGGCCGGTGGACCGGGTGCTCGGCGCCGCGTTCGGCCTGCTGCGCGGCATGGTGCTGCTGCTGGCGATCGCGGTGGTGGTGAACGTGACCGCGCTCAAGAGCAGCGAATGGTGGCAGGCGTCGCAAGGGGCCGCGGTGCTGACCGAAACGCTGAAGAGCCTGCGGCCCGCGCTGCCCGGGCACTTTGCAAGATATCTTCCGTCGTGAGGAACTCGCCATGTGCGGAATCGTCGGGGTCGCCGCAGGCGCCCCAGTCAACCAGCTGATCTACGACGCATTGCTGCTGCTGCAGCACCGGGGCCAGGACGCCGCCGGCATCGCGACGCAGCACGAGCGCAGGTTCTTCATGCACAAGGCCAAGGGCATGGTGCGCGACGTGTTCCGCACCCGCAACATGCGGGCGCTGCCGGGCAATTTCGGCCTGGGCCAGGTGCGCTACCCGACCGCGGGCAACGCCTACAACGAGGACGAGGCGCAGCCGTTCTACGTGAACGCACCGTTCGGCATCGTGCTGGTGCACAACGGCAACCTGACCAACGCCGAGGCGCTGCGCGCCGAGATGTTCTCGACCGACCACCGCCATGTCAACACCGACAGCGACTCCGAGGTGCTGCTCAATGTGCTCGCGCACGAGCTCGACCGCGCGACGCGCGGCGGGCCGCTCGAGCCGGCCGGCGTGTTCGCCGCGGTGCGCGAGGTGCACCGGCGCGTGCGCGGCTCGTACGCGGTGATCGCGCAGATCGCCGGGCACGGCCTGCTCGCGTTCCGCGATCCGTTCGGCATTCGCCCGCTGTGCATCAGCGCCGGCGGCGACGCGGTGATGCTCGCGAGCGAATCGGTCGCGCTCGAGGGCACCGGGCATTCGTTCGGCCGCGACGTCGAGCCTGGCGAGGCGATCTTCATCGACATGGAGCGCAGGGTGCATGCCAAGCAATGCGCGGACGCGGCTAAGAAGTTCCCCTGCATCTTCGAATACGTCTACCTCGCGCGGCCGGACTCGGTGCTCGACGGCATCTCGGTCTACCAGGCGCGGCTCAACCTCGGCGAGGCGCTGGCCAAGCGCGTGATCTCGACCGTGCCGCCGAGCGAGATCGACGTGGTGATCCCGATCCCCGAATCGAGCCGCCCGAGCGCGACGCGGCTCGCGCACCTGATCGGCCGCCCGTACCGCGAGGGTTTCGTGAAGAACCGCTACGTCGGGCGCACCTTCATCATGCCCGGGCAGGAGGCGCGCAAGCGCTCGGTGCGCCAGAAGCTCAACGCGATCGGCAGCGAGTTCGCGGGCCGCAACGTGCTGCTGGTCGACGATTCGATCGTGCGCGGCACGACCAGCCGCGAGATCGTGCAGATGGCGCGCGACGCCGGCGCGAAGAAGGTGTTCCTCGCCAGCGCCGCGCCGCCGGTGCGCCACCCGAACATGTACGGCATCGACATGCCGACCAAGGACGAGCTGGTCGCGCATGGCCGCAGCATCGAGCAGGTGCGCGCGATCATCGGCTGCGACGCGCTGATCTACCAGGACCTGGACGCGATGAAGCAGGCGGTCGGCTCGCTGAACCCCAAGCTCGACGGCTTCGACGCCTCCTGCTTCGACGGGGTGTACGTGACCGGCGACATCACGCCGGACGACATCGTGCGGCTGAACGAGGGCCGGGTCGGCGCGCGCGCACGCTCCGGCGCACGCGCCGTGCCGCATGCCCATGAAGTCTGAATCCGAACTGCTGAACCCCGGAGCCCTGCCGTGACCACCGAGCGACCCCTGCCACCCGGCCTGCATCCCGACACGCTGGCGGTGCGCGTCGGCATCGAGCGCAGCCAGTACGGCGAACATTCCGAGGCGCTGTACCTCACCAGTTGCTTCGTGCAGCCCGATGCCGAGACGTCGGCGCGGCGCTTCGCGATGCAGGAGGAGGGCTACACCTACACGCGCACCAGCAACCCGTCGGTGACCGCGTTCGAGCGGCGCCTGGCGGTGCTGGAGGGCGCGGAAAGCGCGATCGGCACCGCCAGCGGCATGTCGGCGATCCTGCTGCTGGGCATGGGCCTGCTCAGGAGCGGCGACCACGTGGTCTGCTCGCAGTCGTGTTTCGGCTCGACGATCAAGCTGTTCGGCACCGACTTCGCCAAATTCGGCGTCGAGACCAGCTTCGTCTCGCAGACCGACACCGCGGAGTGGAAGGCGGCGCTGCGGCCGAACACCCGGCTGCTGTTCGCCGAGACGCCGACCAATCCGCTGACCGAGGTCTGCGACATCGCCGCGCTGGCCGCGCTCGCGCACGATGCCGGCGCGCTGCTGGTGGTGGACAACTGCTTCGCCACGCCGGTGCTGCAAAAGCCCCTGGCGCTCGGCGCCGACCTGATCATCCATTCCGGCACCAAGTTCCTCGACGGCCAGGGCCGGGTGATGGCGGGCGCGATCTGCGGCGCGGCGCGTCATGTCGACGGCATCTTCGCGCCGCTGATCCGGTCTGCCGGCATGGTGCTGTCGCCGTTCAACGCCTGGGTGGTTCACAAGGGCATGGAAACACTGGGCATTCGCGTCGCGGCGCAGAGCGCCAACGCGCTCGAGATCGCGCGCTGGCTGGAGCAACATCCTGCGGTGGAGCGCGTGTACTACCCCGGCCTGCCGTCGCACCCGCAGCACCGGCTCGCGATGGCGCAGCAGTCGGGTGTCGGCGGCTCGGTGATCGCGTTCAACGTGAAGGGCGACGACGCAACCCAGGCGCGCGCGCGCGCCTTCCACGTGATCGACAGCACGCGCGTGTGCAGCATCGCCACCAACCTGGGCGACGTGCGCACGCTGCTGAGCCATCCGGCCAGCACTTCGCACGGGCGCCTGTCCGAGGCGCAGCGCCAGGCGGCCGGCGTGGTGCAGGGCATGATCCGGCTGTCGGTCGGGCTGGAGCACGTGCCGGACATCGAAGCGGATCTCGCGCGCGGGCTGGACAGCTGCGGCGGCGTGGCGTGATTGCTATTGGATTGATAGCTGACGGCGAACAGTTGGCGCTGGCTAGAGCACGATAATGTCTGAAAAACCCGATTCGCCGGCACCCCAACAGCAGCACGTGCGCACGCGGTTCGCGCCGTCGCCGACCGGCTTCATCCACCTGGGCAACATCCGCTCGGCGCTGTACCCCTGGGCCTTCGCGCGCGCGAACGGCGGCGACTTCATCCTGCGCATCGAGGACACCGACCTCGAGCGCTCGACCCAGGCCGCGGTCGACGTCATCCTGGAAGGCATGTCCTGGCTCGGGCTCGATCCCGACGAAGGGCCGTACTACCAGATGCAGCGCATGAACCGCTACCGTGCCGTGCTGGCCGAACTGCGGGCGGCGGGCCACGTCTATCCCTGCTACATGAGCGTGGCCGAGCTCGACGCGCTGCGCGAGCGCCAGATGGCGGCCAGGCAGAAGCCGCGCTACGACGGCACCTGGCGCCCCGAGCCGGGCAAGACCCTGCCGCCGGTACCCGAGGGTGTGCAGCCGGTGCTGCGGTTTCGCAATCCGCTGGACGGCGTCGTCGCGTGGGACGACAAGGTGAAGGGCCACATATCAATCGCCAACGCCGAGCTCGACGATCTGGTCATCGCCCGCCCCGACGGCACGCCGACCTACAACTTCTGCGTGGTCGTCGACGACATCGACATGGCCATCACGCACGTGATCCGCGGCGACGACCATGTGAACAACACGCCGCGCCAGATCAACATCTTCCGCGCACTGGGCCACGAGCCGCCGGTGTACGCGCATCTGCCGACCGTGCTGAACGAGGCCGGCGAGAAGATGAGCAAGCGCAACGGCGCCAAGCCGGTCACGCAGTACCGCGACGAGGGCTTCCTGCCCGATGCGATGGTCAACTACCTCGCGCGGCTGGGCTGGAGCCACGGCGACGACGAAATCTTCAGCCGCGCGCAGTTCCTGCAATGGTTCAGCCTCGATCATCTGGGCCGCAGCGCCGCCCAGTTCGACGAGGCCAAGCTGCGCTGGGTCAACGCCCAGCACCTGAAGGCGATGAGCGGGCAGGAGCTGGCGCCGCTGGTCGCGCAGCAGCTCGCGCGTCGCGGCATCACCGCTGATGTGCGCCTGCCGGCGATCTGCGAGCTGTTCAAGGACCGCTGCGAGACCACGGTGGCGCTGGCCGACTGGGCCGCGGCGTTCTACGCGGACGTCACCCCGGCCGCGGCCGAG
>JAFECV010000022.1 GCA_018241985.1 Pseudomonadota bacterium
CGGTCTGCGCGAGTGCGCGCACGCGCGCGCGCGCCAGCGGGTCGCTGGGCAGCAGCGGTGGCTCCGGATGGGTTTCGTCCAGGTATTCGATGATCGCCATCGACTGGCCGAGGGTCTGGCCGTCGACCTCGAGCGTCGGCACCAACAGCGCCGGCGACAGCGCGGCATAGGCCGGCTGTTTGTGCTCGCCGCGAACCAGATGCACCGGCACGTAGTCGTAGGCCAGCCCCTTGAGCAACAGCGCAATGCGCACCCGGAACGATGCGGACGAGCGGAAGTAGTTGTAGAGCTTCATGCCCGCAAGAATAAACCTGGGCGGTCCGGCCCGCGCGCCGTGCGGTGCAGGCCGCTTGGCCGCCGGTTCAGCGCCAGTGCAGAAGACAACCGGCGGGCAGCGGGTTTGCTATTTGTTTGATAGCTACCAGTGCACGTCGCTCGGTCGCTGCAGGCCGATTTGGCTCTCAAAACCGGTGTGCAGCACGCGCACGACTGCGACGCTAGACTGATCGACGTGACGCGTGCGACCGTACGCCCTCCTCCATCCGCCCACAAGGAGCCCCGCATGATTTTCGAACTCGCCGACATCCGCATCCAGCCCGGCCGGCAGGCCGAATTCGACGAAGCGATCGAGCACGGCGTGCGAACCGTGATCTCCCATGCAAAGGGCTTTCGCGGCTACCGGATCTTCAAATGCGTGGAGACGCCGGAACGCTACCTGCTGCAGATCCAGTGGGACACGCTGGAGGATCACACCGTCGCATTCCGGCAGTCGCCGGCGTTTGCCGAATGGCGCGCGATCGTCGGGCCGTTCTTCGCGGCGCCGCCGTTCGTCGAGCACTTCAGCCTGCTGTCCGAGACGACGCGCTGAGCTTGCGCGCACGCCGGTCCGGCTACGGCGCGTCGTCGGCGTGCAGCACCAGCTTGTGCAGCAGCGCGATCAGCTGTTCGCGCTCGTCCCGGTCCAGCCCATTGACGATACGGTTTTGCACGCGGCGCACCGTGCGTCTCATCTGCTGCGCCAGTTGCTCGCCCAGTGGCGTGACCCACAGGAGCTTCCTCCGCTTGTCGGCGGCGTCGGCCGCGCGCCGGATCAGGCCCTTGGCCTCCAACCGCCCGATCACCGAGCCCGAGGTCGCCGCGTCGAACGCGACCCGGCCCGCGAGCGTGACCTGGTCCTCGCCCGGCCGCTCGATCAGCGCGTTCAGGATCGCGAACTGCACCGGCGTGATGTCGAACTCGGCCGTCTCTTCCATGAAGATCGCGACCGAGCGCTGATGCGCCCGGCGGATCAGGTGGCCCGGCGCGTGTTCGAGATCGAAACCCTTTGCCATGCCGCAAGTTTAGCGGCCGGCGGCACCACGCCGATCCGGCCTGCGATCGCATTTCCGGCGCAGCCGCTATGCTTGGCGACGTGACCTCCGCCCCGATCCCGCACCGGCACGACCTGCTCGACGAGCCGGCCCGCCGCACCCCGGTGCTCGGCGACTACGAGGTCGTGGTGCTCGGCGGCGGGCCGGCCGGCATCGCAGCCGCTGGCGCCGCCGCGCGCGCGGGCCGCTCCACGCTGCTGGTCGAACGCTACGGCTTTCTCGGCGGCATGGGCACCGCGGCGGACGTGACGAACTTCTGCGGCTTGCATGCGAACGTGCACGGCACGATCCGGCAGGTGGTGCACGGCGTCGCCGACGAGCTGCTGGCGCGCATCGACAGGCTCGGCGGCCTGAACACGCCGCACACGGTGTTCGGCAAGACCTGGGCGCAGGCCTACGACACCTCGGCGTACAAGATCGCCGCCGACGATCTGCTGGTCGCCGCCGGCGCCCATCTGCTGTTCCACGCGCTCGCGGTCGGCACGCTGATGGCGTCGCCCACACGCATCGCCGCGCTACTGATCGAGACCAAGTCCGGGCGCTGCGCGGTGCGCGCTCGCTGCTTCATCGACGCCTCGGGCGACGGGGATCTGGCCGCCTGGGCCGGCGCCCCGTTCGAGAAAGGCGACGCCGCCGGCCATCTGCTGTATCCGTCGACGATATTTCGCCTCTCGGGCGTCGACCCGGACCGCGCCGGATCGGACTGGAGCCTGATCCCGCGGCTGATGCAGCAGGCCGAGGCCGAGGGGCGCTACCGCTTTCCGCGCAAGACGCCGATCGTGCGCCCGCAGAAGCACGCGACCGAATGGCGCGTGAACCTGACGCAGCTCGCGAACGCGGCCGGCGACGCGATCGACGGCACTGACGCGCGGCAGCTCAGCGAGGCCGAACTGCTGGGTCGGCGCCAGATCGCCGAGGTCGCGGGATTCCTCAAGGAAGTCCCGGGCTTCGAGGATTCGTACATCGTCGACATCGCGCCGCAGGTCGGCATCCGCGAGACGCGGCGCGTGCGCGGCTTGTACCAGCTCACCGAAGGCGATGTGCTCGGCTGCGCGAGCTTCGACGACACGATCGGCGTCAACGGCTGGCCGCTCGAACTGCACCTGAAGGGCGACGTGGAATTTCGCTGGCCGCCCATCCCGCAAAGCCGCGGCTTCAACCACCTGCCGTACCGGATGACGGTGCCGCAGGGACTCGACAACCTGTGGGTCGCCGGACGCTGCGCATCGATGACGCACGAAGCGCAGTCGGCCGCCCGCGTCAGCGGTGCCTGCTTCGTGATGGGTCAGGCAGCCGGGAGCGCCGCCGCGCTGGCGCTGGCGGGCGGCGTCACCGCCGCCGCGGTCGATCCGGCCGCGCTGCAGCGCCGACTCGAATCCGACGGTGCCTGGCTGGGAATCGACTGAGGAACTGGCACGGGCATCCCCCGGCTGCGCCTGCAGCGAGCACGACCGGACTCGCGGAGGAACGTTCGACGCCCGGCGCGATCAGCGCTGCGTCCGAAACCACTGCGCCGAATCCTGCAACTGATCCGCGTAAGAAGTGAAGTGCAGACCGAGGGCGCGCTCCGCAGCGGTTGAATCCAGCCAGATCTGCTGCCCCCAGAAGCGCACCAGCGCCGGCGGCATGGCGTCGGGCAGAGCCCCCAGGTCGAAATGCAGCTTGGCGGCCAGTCTCTCCGTCACCTTCAGCGGCGGGCCCAGCAGCATCGCGTCCAGCGTCAGCCGGCGCGCCGTGAGCCGCCGAACCGGCGCCGCGCCGATGGCCAGCGCGAGATCGACGAAGTAGCCGTTCCAGCGCGGGCTGTCCGCTGCCGCCAGGTTGAAGGCCTCGAGTCTCCCGGGTTGCAAAGGCAGCCGCAGCGACGCGATGACGGCCCGGCACACGTCGTCGACATGAACCAGATTCGTCCATCCATCGGCCACTGCGCCGAGATCGCCGAGGCGATGCGCCCGCAGCCAGCGACCGACGCGCCCGACCCACAGCTCGCTGCCCGGACCGCCGACGCATCCCGGGCGCAGCACCACGCATTCGCCGCCCTGCTGCACGAACGCAGCCATGTGCGCTTCTGCCTCGCATTTCGCCCGCGCGTACCAGCCCAATCCCGGATCGAACGGCGCATCCTCCCGCACCGAACCCTGCGCCCGGCCATACACCGACATCGTGCTCATGTGCACAATGCGGCTGCCCGTGGCGGCAGCGGCCCGGGCAAGCGCCTGCGCGCCTTGAGCGATTGAGTCGGCGCTTCCGGCGACGCAGTTGATCACCGCGTCCATTCCCTGCAGCGCACGCGACAAGCCGGCGTCGTCCATCGTGTCGACCTGAACGCCGTGCGCGCCGGCCGGCTGCGACCGGGATGCGCGGACGACCTCGGTGTCCGCCTGCGCCTCCAGCATCTGCGCCAGGCGTCCACCGATATGGCCCGTGGCGCCCAGAATCAGCACCTTCATGCCGCGATCCCCGCCTTGTCGGCAGGCATCGGCGCCTGCGTTCCGCGTCGCGCGAGGTGATCGGCCAGCCGCAGCGAGAGCGCGATCAGCGTCAAGGTCGGGTTCGCCTGGCTCGAAGTCGCGAATGCCGCGCTGCCCGCGACGAACAGGTTGTCCACCGAATGCACCTTGCAGTTGGCGTCGACGACGCTGGTGCGCGGATCGGTTCCCATTCGGGTCGTGCCGGTATGGTGCCCGCCATACGCACCGTAGCGCGTCAGATCCTGCTCCAGCGTATCGCGGTCGTACTCGAAGCTCGCGACGCCGCTTTGCGCGAACTCGGCGGCAAAGGCATCCAGCGTCACCCTGACCGACTCGATGTCCCTCGCGCAGTACCGCCAATCCACGCACAGTGGCGGCAGGCCCAGCGCATCGACGCCGTCGCCCAGCGTGACCCGGCTCTGCGGTTGCGGCATCTGCTCGCTGTGGACTTCGAGACTGAAGCGGTTGCTGCGGTTGCGCAGGATCACCGACGGGAACTTGCGTTCGGCGAGGGTACGGCGGGTGATCCAGTGCCACAGGAAACCCGTGGTATCGACGGAGTCGAGCAGGATGTTGCGCAGGTGCAGCGCGTGGTTGCGCAGGCTCCCTTGTGCACCGGCCTCGAGTCGCTTGCCGTATTCGTAGCTGATCAGTCGCCGCGCCATGAACAGCCCCGATAGCACGCCGTTGCGGTGCGACGGGTCCGCGATACGCGGGAAATGCAGGCGCGCGACCATGTTGCCGACGCCCAGGCGGCGCTGCGCCTCGGCCGTGAGCGACAAACGGCGGCGGCAGTAGATGCCGTCAGGCGAGATTTCGTAGCCGTGACGCACCCTGTCGGGGCTGCCATGCACCGTGAGCAGTCCCACGTTCCCCGCGATATGACACTGGTAGTAGCGCCCGACCACGTCGTTCTCGTTGCCGACACCGGCCGGCACCACGTCCCTGGACGCCAGCAGCAGGCGCGCGACCTCCAGCCCACCCGTCGCGATGACGATGCTTCGCGCCTGAACCGTGAAGCGGCGACCCGACAGCGTGGCCACTTCCAGTTCGCGCACGCTGCCGCCGTTCGGCTGCAGCCGGATGCCGGTGCAGTTGGCGCCAAGCAGCACGCGGACATCCGACGCCAACGCCAGGCGGCCGTGATAGCGAGTCGCGAAGTTGGTCGGACAGGAAAAGCGCTCGATGCTGTTGGTGCGCACCACCGGGCTGTCGAAACCTTGGATCATCGGGCGGGCGCCGGGGCCGAATACGCTGTCCGCGTCGTACTCGAAACGCCCGGCTTCGGACAGCGTGTTGGCCTCCGGGTAGAACGACGCCAGATCGTCGTAGCCGATCGGCCAGCCGCTGAACGGAACAGCGCCCCG
This sequence comes from Pseudomonadota bacterium, assembly GCA_018241985.1. GTDB lineage: Bacteria > Pseudomonadota > Gammaproteobacteria > Burkholderiales > Burkholderiaceae_C > Rhodoferax_A. The sequence continues at coordinate 5,209 of JAFECV010000022.1, forward strand.
CTGCTGGAAGTCGAGCGGGTCGAACGGCATGCAGCGGCCGCCCCAGATGGCGGTCGAGCCCCCGAACTGGCGAAGCCGGTACTTGTCGGGCGGGCTGTGCAGGTGCTCGTCGGCGACCTCGCCGGCATAGAGAGCCTGCGTCGCCTTGTCGCGCCCGAGATGGCCGGCTTCCAGCAGCAGCACGGACAGGCCGCGGCCCGACAGATGCAGCGCCATCGAGATGCCGGCCGCCCCTGCCCCCACGATGCAGATGTCCGCCCGCAGACGAGCGCCCTGATCGACGGTGACTGCTTCGCTGATCACGCATCGGCCCCCTGCGGCGGCTGAACGGCCGCATGCTGCGTCGGCACCACCGCGTCCGACTGCAACAACCGTGGCAACCGTGCTTCGTGACTCGACACTGAACTCCCTTTCCTGCCCGCCGGGCCTCTGCGCTCGCCGGGGTCAACCACAACCCGTTCGCGCACCTTTAGACGTTGTGTAGCGTACCATCCCGACCCGGACCCACCACAGGCCATGCGACCGGACTGCTCCTCGAGAGGCCGGCATCGACTTGCCCAGGTACCAGTTGCGCGGGAAGAACTTCATGAAATACCTGTTCGAACCGATCCCCGTCGTCTCGCTCGCCATTGCCGGCCGGGTCGAGCGCTTTCCGGTGCGCCGTGTGTACTGCGTCGGGCGCAATTACGTCGAACACGCGAAGGAGATGGGCTTCAGCGGACGCGAGCCGCCGTTCTTCTTCCTGAAACCGGCCGACGCGGTCGTGACCGGCGACGCGGGAGCGACGTTGGGCGTCCCGTACCCCAGTCTCACGAAGAGCCTGCACCACGAGATCGAACTGGTGGTGGCGATCGGCACCGGCGGCCGGAACATTCCGGCCGCAGAGGCCGAGCGCCACATCTTCGGCTACGCGGTCGGGCTGGACATGACGCGGCGCGACCTGCAGAACGACATGAAGAAGCAGGGCCGCCCGTGGGAGATCGGCAAGGCGTTCGACCGCTCGGCGCCGGTCGGCGTCGTCACGCCCGCGAGCGAAGCCGGCGCCGTTGCGCGGGCCGAGATCAGCCTCAGCGTGAACGGCGAGGCGCGCCAGCGCAGCGACCTGTCCAAGCTGATCTGGAACATCGGCGAAACCATCGAGCACCTGTCGGCCGCGTGGGAACTCGCGCCCGGCGACCTGATCTTCACCGGAACCCCGGAGGGCGTGGCGGCGGTGGTGCAGGACGACCTGCTCGTCGGCCAGGTGACCGGTCTGCAGCCGCTGCGCGTTCAGATCACCTGAAGCACTGCACAGGCATCGGCGCCGGCCAAGGCGCCTGTCCGGGTGCCTGTTCAACGTAAACTCGGAGCCCATGTTCCTGCGCCGCCCGATCAAGCATTGCCGCAACTGCGGCGCGGCCGTGGTCTACCGGCTGCCCGGCGACGGCGACACGCGCGAGCGCGCCGTGTGTCCGGCCTGCGGCACGATCCACTACGAAAACCCGCTGAACGTGGTCGGCACCGTCCCGTACTGGGGCGACCTCGTGCTGCTTTGCAAGCGCAACATCGAACCGCGCTGGGGCAAGTGGACGCTGCCCGCGGGTTTCATGGAACTGAACGAGACGACCGCGCAGGGCGCGGCGCGCGAAACCGAAGAGGAAGCCGGCGCGCGCTTCGAAATGCAAGAGCTGCTCACCGTGATCAACGTGGTCCAGGTCGGCCAGGTGCACCTGTTCTACCGCGCCCGGTTGCTCAGCGACCAGTTCCAGCCCGGCCATGAAACGATCGAGGCCAGGCTGTTCGCCGAAGACCAGATCCCGTGGGACGAGATCGCGTTCAGAACGGTCAAGACCACGCTGCAGTGCTACTTCGAGGATCGGCGCCAAGGCCGGTTCACGGTGCACACGGCGGATATCACCTAGCCGTACCGCTGCGCATGCGGCGCATGAAAAAGGCCTCCGCGTATCGCTACTTGGAGGCCTTTGGATGTCGGCTTGGTCGGTGTGAAAGGATTCGAACCTTCGACCCCTTGCACCCCATGCAAGTGCGCTACCAGGCTGCGCCACACACCGACAAGCGTTCGATTATAGCGAGAGAGGTTCAGGCGGCCGGGGTCAGCAGCTCGCGTATTTCGAGCAATTCGCGGCGCACGATCTGCAGTTGCAGCGGCGCATCGACGTCGCTGAGCGCAGCGCCGGTCGGGCTCTGCGCGAACGCGGTCGCCGACTCATCAAAGCGCGGCTCGCCGATCGCGCCGCCCTCTTCGTGCCGGCGCCGCTCGCGCTCGGACTGGACCATCTCCTGCAGCTTGTTGCGTGCGCCGCTGATGGTGAAGCCCTGGTCGTACAGCAGGTCGCGGATGCGCCGAATCATCAGCACCTCGTGATGCTGGTAGTAGCGGCGGTTGCCGCGCCGCTTCACCGGCCGCAGCTGCGTGAACTCCTGCTCCCAATAACGCAGCACATGCGGCTTGACGCCACACAGCTCGCCGACCTCGCCGATCGTGAAGTAGCGTTTGACGGGAATCGGTGGGAGATTTTTCTCCATTGAAATCAATGCGGTACGCCCTGTTTTTGATATTCTAGGCTAACAGGCGCGCCGACCGCTGCGACGCGCGGCATGCATCCATTCGTGTTAACGGCGGCGCCAGGCCTCACGCGTCTTCCGAAGCCGATTCGCCCGGCTCGGGCTCGCCCTGGATCAGTGCCTTGAGTTTGTGGCTGGCATGGAAGGTCACGACGCGGCGCGCACGAATCGGGATCATCTCGCCGGTGCGCGGATTGCGGCCCGGGCGCGGCGCCTTCGATCGGATCTGGAAGTTTCCGAAGCCGGAAATCTTCACGTCGGTGCCGTCCACCAGCCGGGACGCGATCAACTCGAAGAACGCGTCGACCATCTCCTTGGACTCGCGCTTGTTGAGTCCGATCTGCTCGAACAGCAGCTCGGCCAGCTGCGCCTTGGTCAGCGCCGGCGTCTCCAGACTGTCGACCTCGAATTCCATGGCGTCCTCCCGGGATCGTGATGGTTGGTGGCCGTTCAGGCGCGCAGCCGTGCGCCGAGCCGGCGCGACAGCGCATCGACGATCGTCTGCACCTGGCTGTCGATCTGTTCGTCGGTCAGCGTGGCCTGATCGCTGCACAGCGACAGGCGCACGGCGAGGCTTTTTTCGTTGGCGGCCAGCGCATTGGTGGCCTGCTTCGGCCGGTACAGGTCGAACAGCGTCGCGTCCTGCAGCAGCGAAGCGTCCGCCGCCGCGTGGATCGCCGCCAGCAGCGCGGCGTGCGTCACCTGCTCCGGCACGATCACCGCGATGTCGCGCGCCACCGCCTGCTGCCGCGCCACCGGACGGAACGACGGCACGTCCTTGCTCAGCACCGGATCGAGCGCGAGCTCGAACAGCACCGGCGCTTCCATCAGATCCCAGCCCTGACGCCAGCGCGGGTGCAGTTCGCCGACGAAGCCGATCGCTTCGCCGTGCAGCATGACCTTCGCGCTGCGGCCGGGGTGCAGCGCCGGATGCTCGGCCGGTTCGAACTGCGCCAGTCGCGGCGCCAGCAGCGCCTCCAGATCGCCCTTGGCGTCGAAGAAATCGACCTTGCGCTCGGCCAGCCCCCACTGCAGTCGGTCGACGTTGCCATAGGCGAGGCCCGCCACGCGCATCGGCTGGTCGACGCCGCCTACCACACTGTCGCCACCTTGCACCGACGCATCGCGCCGGAACACCCGGCCGACCTCGAACACGCGCACGCGCTCGGCGCGACGATCCAGGTTGAACTTCAAAACTTGTAGCAAGGAGCCAAGGAGCGACGAGCGCATCACGCTCATCTGGCTCGCAATCGGGTTGAGCACGCGGATCGGCTGCGCGTTGCCGGCGAGTTCGCGCTCCCAGCGCTCTTCGACGAAGCTGAAGTTGATCGTCTCCTGGTAGCCCAGTGCCGCGAGCTCGCGCCGCAGAGCGAACGCGCTGCGCCGCGCTTCGGGCCGGACCCGGGCCGTGATCGGCGCGAGCGGCGGCGTCTCGGGCAGCCGCTGGTAGCCGACGATGCGCGCGACCTCCTCGATCAGGTCTTCCTCGACCTGCAGATCGAAACGGTACGGCGGCGGCGTCACGGTGATGCTGCCCTCGCCCTGCGTGAGGGGCAGGCCCAGCCGCGCCAGCGCGTCAAAGCACTGCGCCTGCGTGAGCGGCATGCCCAGCACCTTGGCCGCGCGGCTTACGCGCAGCGTGACCGGACTCAGAGCCGGCAGCGCGAGCTGCTGGTCGTCGATAGGACCGCAGGCCGTGTCCGCGGTTCCGCAGATGTCGACGATCAGCCGCGTGATGCGCTCGATATGCAGCGCCGTCAGGCTCGGGTCGACGCCGCGCTCGAAGCGATGCCCGGCGTCGGTCGAGAAGCCGAACCGGCGCGAACGCCCGGCGACGGCCTTGGGCCACCAGAACGCGGCCTCCACGTAGACGTTGCGGGTTTCGTCGGCGACGGCGGTCGCGTCGCCGCCCATGATGCCGGCCAGCGACTCGATCTCGCGTTCGTCGGCGATCACCCCGACGGTCTCGTCGACCGTGACCGTGCTGCCGTTCAGGAGCTTGAGCTGCTCGCCCGCGCGACCCCAGCGCACGTCGAGGCCGCCGTGGATCTTGTCGAGATCGAAGATGTGCGTGGGCCGGCCGTACTCGAACATCACGTAGTTCGAGATGTCGACCAGCGCGGTCACGCTGCGCTGGCCGCAGCGGGCGAGCCGCTCGGCCATCCAGGCCGGCGTCGCGGCGCGCGGATTGACGCCACGTACGACGCGCCCCGAAAAACGTCCGCACAGATCGGGCGCGCTGATCTTCACCGGCAGCCGGTCGGACGTGGTCGCGGCGACCGCGGGAATTTCCGGTGTGCGCAGCGGCGCGCCGGTCAGCGCCGACAACTCGCGCGCGACGCCGTACACGCTGAGCGCATGCCCCAGGTTGGGCGTGAGCTTGAGCGTGAACACCGTGTCGTCCAGGTCCAGCGCGGCGCGGATGTCCTGGCCCGGCGGCAGCTCCGGCGCCAGTTCGAGCAGGCCGCCGTGGTCGTCGGACAGCCGGAGCTCGCGCGCCGAACACAGCATGCCCTCGCTTTCGACGCCGCGCAGCCTGCCCAGCTTGATGACCAGCGGCTTGCCGCTTCCATCGTCGTGCTGGCCCGGCGGCAGTTCGGCGCCCACCAGCGCGCACGGCACCTTGATGCCCGCGCGCGCGTTCGGCGCACCGCAGACGATGTTCAGCAGCGCCTCCTGCCCGACATCCACCCGGCACACGCGCAGGCGGTCGGCATTGGGATGGGGCTCGGCCTGCTTGATCTCGCCCACCACCACCCGGGTGAACGGCGGTGCGACGGGCCGCAGCTCCTCCACCTCGAAGCCACCCATGGTCAGGGTGTCGGCCAGCTGCCGGGTGGTGAGCGGCGGATTGCAGAACTCGCGCAGCCAAGATTCAGGAAACTGCATGGAAACTCTCGATCAACGGAACTGGCTCAGGAAGCGGATGTCGCCCTCGAAGAACAGGCGCAGGTCGCTCACGCCGTAGCGCAGCATCGCCAGCCGGTCGATGCCGGAGCCGAATGCGAAACCGATGAAGCGCTCGGGATCCAGCCCCATGTTGCGCACCACCTGCGGGTGCACCTGGCCCGAGCCGGACACCTCGAGCCATTTGCCGGCCAGCGGGCCGGACTGGAACCGGACGTCGATCTCCGCGCTGGGTTCGGTGAACGGGAAATAGCTGGGCCGAAAACGCAGGACCAGGTCGTCGGTCTCGAAGAACGCCTTGCAGAAGTTCAGGTACGTGACCTTCAGGTCCTTGAAGCTCACGTTCTCGCCCAGCCACAGCCCCTCGACCTGGTGGAACATCGGCGAGTGCGTGGCGTCGTTGTCTACGCGGTAAGTGCGGCCCGGCGCGATGACGCGGATGTCGCTGGTTTCGCCGCGCGCGAGCGCGTCGGCATGGCGCCGCGCATGCGCGGTGGCGTAGCGGATCTGCATCGGACTGGTATGCGGACGCAGGTTCAGGAACTGGCCGTCCTCGCCTTTCATGTCGACGTAGAACGTGTCCTGCATCGAGCGCGCCGGATGGTTGGGCGGGTTGTTGAGCGCGGTGAAGCTGAACCAGTCGCTCTCGATCTCGGGACCGTCGGCCACGTCGAAGCCCATGCTGCCGAAGATCTGTTCGATGCGCTCCCACGCCAGGCTGATCGGATGGAGCCCCCCGAGGCCGCGCTGCCGCCCCGGCAGGCTGACGTCGATCGCCTCCGCCGCAAGTTGCGCCTCGAGCTGCGCAGCCGCCAGCGCCTGACGCCGCTCGGAGAGCGCCGCCTCGATCGCCTGCTTGGCCTGGTTGATCGCGGCGCCGCGCGCCTTCTTCTCGCCCGTCGGAAGGCTGGCCAGCCCCTTCATCAGCTCGGTGATCCGGCCGGCCTTGCCAAGGAAGCGCGCCTTCGCGTTTTCGAGCTCGGCCGGCGAGGCGGATCGGGCAAAGCCGTCCCGCGCCGCGTCGACCAAAGTGTCCAGTTCATCCATTCGATTCACGCCCAATGACGAAGGGCCAGTGCTCTTTCAAGCCCCGGCCCTTGTTTGTCGGTCACCGGATGCTATCGCAAAGATAGCACCCTGCCGTCGACTCAGAGCTTGTGAAGTAAACGGTTCGCGTTGACCGGCGAGCCGGCTGCTGCGAA
>JAFECV010000230.1 GCA_018241985.1 Pseudomonadota bacterium
TTTGTCCGGCTTGGGCCCAAGGACGAATCGATGACCGGGCGTGCTGCCTCGAATCCCCTTCGTTGCGTGGTGCTGGGCGCCGGCCTGATGGGCCGGCTGCTCGCGCTGCAACTCGCGCGCGCCGGTCACCGTGTCGAAGTGCACGACGCGGCCGGTCCGCAGGCCGACGGCGCCGCCGCTTGGGTAGCGGCTGCGATGCTCGCGCCGCTGGCCGAGTCCGCCGTGTCCGAGCCGGCCGTGATCCACATGGGGCTGCATTCGCTCGAACGCTGGCCGGCGCTGCTGCAGGAGCTCGCGCAGCCGGTGTTCTTCCAGCAGCAGGGCTCGCTGGTTGTCTGGCACCGGCAGGACGCGGGCGACGCGGCGCGGTTCTCCTCGCTGCTGTCCGCAATGCAGCGGCGCGTGCCCGATCTCCCCGCGCTGCAAAAGCTCGATGCCGAAGGGATCGCAGCGCTCGAACCGGCGCTCGCCGGATCGCGGTTTGCGCTGGGCCTGTTCCTGCCCGGCGAAGGCCAGCTCGACAACCGCCAGTTGCTCGCGGCGCTGCTGCACGAACTGCAGGCGTTGGGCGTTGAGATGCATTGGCACAGCCCGCGGACGGTCGGCGACTTCGCGCTGGATGCGACCAGTGGCTTCGCGCCGGGTGCGCCCGGCCAGCCGGACTGGCTGTTCGACTGCCGCGGCCTCGGTGCGAGAAACGACTGGCCGGGGCTGCGCGGCGTGCGCGGCGAGGTGATCCGCGTGCACGCGCCGGAGGTGACGCTCACGCGCCCGACCCGGTTGATCCATCCGCGCTACCCGCTGTACATCGTGCCCAAGCAAGACCACCTGTACGTAGTCGGCGCGACCGAGATCGAATCGGACGACGCCTCGCCCGTCAGCGTGCGCTCCGCGCTGGAACTGCTGAGCGCGCTGTATTCGGTCCACACCGGCTTCGCCGAGGCGCGCATCGTCGAAACCGCCACCCGCTGCCGCCCCGCGTTGCCCGACAACCTGCCGGCGATTCGCCGTATCGCACCGCGCGTGCTGCAGATCAACGGCCTGCACCGGCACGGCTTCATGATCGCGCCGGCGCTTCTCGATGCGGCGCTGGAGCTGATGACCAGCAGCGTGTCGCCGCTCGCCGAGCGCTTGGGTCTGGCCATCGAAGACGCAGCAGTGTTGAACGCATGAACGTCGTCATCAACCAGAACGAACGCGAGCTCGCCGACGGTGCGACGCTCGCTGACGCGATCGCGTTGCTGGACGTCAAACCGCCGTTTGCCGCGGCGGTCAATCTGCGCTTCGTCCCGCGCGCGGAGCATGCGCGCACGCTGCTGCGGCCGGGCGATCGCGTCGAAGTCATCGTGCCGGTCACCGGCGGCTAGCGTCCACCACTCACCATGAACCAGTCCCCTGCCCGCACCGACCCGCTGATGCTCTATGGCCAGACCCTCCAGAGCCGGCTGCTGCTCGGCACCGCACGCTACCCGTCGCCGGCGACGCTCGAGGCCGCGACAGCGCGCGCGCGGCCCGCGATGCTCACCGCTTCGCTGCGGCGCCAGCAGGCCGCGGGGACCGGCAGCGGCTTCTGGGACCTGCTGCGCCGGTTGCAGATCCCGGTGCTGCCGAACACCGCCGGCTGCCACAGCGTGCAGGAGGCGGTCACCACCGCGCAGATGGCGCGCGAGCTGTTCGGCACGCCGTGGATCAAGCTCGAGCTGATCGGCGACGACTACACGCTGCAGCCCGACACGCTGCAGCTCGCCGACGCCGCGAGCCGCCTGATCAAGGACGGCTTCAAGGTGCTGCCCTACTGCACCGAAGACCTGGTGCTGTGCCGCCGGCTGGTCGACGCCGGCTGCGAGGCGGTGATGCCCTGGGCCGCGCCGATCGGCACCGGCCGCGGCCCGATGAACCCGTATGCGATGCGGCTGCTGCGCGAGCGGCTCGAGGTGCCGATGATCGTCGACGCCGGACTCGGCCTGCCCTCCCACGCCTGCCAGGTGATGGAATGGGGCTACGACGGCGTGCTGCTGAACACCGCGGTCGCGCTCGCGCAGGACCCGGTCGCGATGGCCGGCGCGTTCGCCGATGCGGTGCAGGCCGGGCGCAGCGCGTTCCGCGCCGGCGCCGTCGATCCGCAGGACGCGGCGCAGCCGAGCACGCCGGTGCTCGGCACGCCGTTCTGGCACGAGGCGAGCGCATGAACACGCATGACGACAGGGTGCGAGCGATCGTCGCCGCGCACCCGGAGCTGCGCCTCGAGCCACCGCAAACAACGACCGGGCCGCTCACCAGCGGCGCACCGGTCTACCGCGCCGCGAAAGAGGCCTGCCTGCAGCTCGGCTTTATCGAGGTCGATGCCGAGTGCCTGGGCAACGCGTGGCAGGCGATGACCGAGCGCAAAGACCGTTTCGATGCCGCCGACTGGCCGTCGGACCCGGTCGATTTCGGCATGCGGCCCTGGCCGCGCGCCGACGCCTTTGCGCCCTGCCCGATGCGGCTCGGCCTGTATGCGGTGCTGCCCGACGCGGCCTGGACCCTGCGCATGGCCCGCGCCGGCGTGCCTACGCTGCAGCTTCGCTTCAAGTCCACCGACGCGGCGGCCATAGCCCGCGAGGTGCGCGCGGCAGTGACTGCGGTGCGCGGCACCGGCGCGCTGCTGTTCGTCAACGACCATTGGCAGGCCGCGATCGCCGCCGGCGCCTACGGCGTGCACCTGGGCCAGGAAGACATGCGGGCGGCCGACCTCGCGGCGATCCGCGCCGCCGGCCTGCGCCTGGGCCTCTCCAGCCACGGCTACGCCGAAATGCTGCGCGCCGATCGGCACAGCCCGAGCTACATCGCGATGGGCGCGGTGTATCCGACCCAACTGAAAGAAATGCCGACCGCGCCGCAAGGCCCGGCGCGCCTTGCGGCCTACGCGCGGCTGATGCGCCACGTGCCGCAGGTCGCGATCGGCGGCATCGACGAAGCGCGACTGCCGCGGGTAGCGGCCAGCGGCGTCGGCTCGGTCGCGGTGGTGCGCGCGATCGTCGCTGCTAAAGAGCCCGAAGCCGCGGCGCGACGCATGATGGCGATCATCGAAGCGACCGGGCAGCATCGGCCTGCGTCATGACACAGGCAATGGTGCGGGAAATCGCGCCAGACCGATGCATCGGGCTGCCGGCTGTGCCTGGTTCGTCTGAGTTCTCAGGTTTTTAGAAGAAATCGGGCTCAAGCCTAGGTACTGCCTTCACATCATGCTATTCTTTTTCTAGCGAACCATACCGTTCGCGGGAATGTCCGGCTGGCCCCTCACCCATGCGAACGACGACGCCGAACGGCACGATCGAACCCGTCGGCGCGCACGGCCTGCTGGCCGTCCTCCAGCCGAAAGCGCCCAGAATCGCCGCTATAATTTGCGGCTCATTCCTCGATAGCTCAGTCGGTAGAGCGACGGACTGTTAATCCGCAGGTCCCTGGTTCGAGCCCAGGTCGGGGAGCCAAGACTAGCCAGCAGTGGCAAGCAATTAGCCCAGCCTTTATCGGCTGGGCTTTTTCGTTGGTGCCGCAGAGCAAGACAGCACACAAGCCTATGCATTTCACGAGCACAAATCTATCAACCCGTTCGAGAGCCAGCGCTCGGACGCGCTTTCATGTCACGGATGATTCCATCCACTGCCTCTTCAATCTCCGCGGTTTGGCGTTCTAGCATCCGCTGAAAATGCATCAGGTCTCCCTCGAACCCTAGTTCATGCCGTATCGCCACGACGAGCGGCAGATACTTGACATTCAAGCTCTTCATCTTGGCCACCGTGTCCTGCAGATACTGCATCTGAAGTGCACCTGCTGTCTCCTGGTGCCCTGCCCGAGCACCAGCGCGATCTTCCGCCTGCTTCGAAAAGAACTGGAACGAGTCATTCAGCCGTTGAAACTTAGCTGGATCCGGTGCGCCAGATTCGTTGAGGGCTGTCATTTCAGCGAGCAGACGTTTGACCTGCAATTGCGCATCGTTGTACAGGTTGTCTTGAATGGCTGCGTACGCCCGCTCCAATTGTATTGTCCCAGCCTTCGAAACACATCGCATGAACGCCGATCCATACTCCGACAGAACTTCGCCAGCTAGAGCAGCAGTCTCAGGTTCACCGACCAACTGCACCTTCGCTATGGCGGCTCCGAAGTTTGCAAACTCAAGCTGAGCGTCAATATTTGCTAGGTCCAACTGCGGCAGAGCGCCCATCCGACCGCTAAGTTTCACAATCGCCTCTGCAGCAGGTAGGTACACATCACGTCGGAGCGCTGCTTTTCTTTCGGCCACCTTCTGCTCAGAGTCGTGCTGAAGTTGCGTGGTGAGTTGTCGCGCGCTGTGGCCATTGCTGAGCTTCATGGTCAAGAAGGACACCAGGGCGGTCCCGACCGCCGACCACACCGCAAGCGGGATCTCACCGATTGCGTTTATGACTTGAGCAACAACTTCCATTGGGGGCCTTTGCGTTACGCGGTAGCTCTGTGCCGCGAGGCTCGACTGTAGCGGGATAGCCAAGTTGGACAGTCGATGCGTCTCTTGAGGGCAGC
>JAFECV010000231.1 GCA_018241985.1 Pseudomonadota bacterium
CATCCGGATCGACCGATTCGAGGCGCGTGCCGGCGACCCGCCCGCCGAAGCCGTCGAGAAACCACCAGGGCACGCCGTTCATCGCGGTCAGCACGACGGTGTCCGGCGCCAGCAGCGGCGCGATGCGGCGCGCGACCTCGGCGAGCGCCGGCGCCTTCACCGCGATCACCACCAGGTCCTGCACGCCGAGCACGGCCGGGTCGTCGCTCGCCTGCACCTGCACGGTCGTCACCTGTTCGCCGCGCTGCACCCGCAGCCCGTGCTCACGCAGTGCGTCGAGCGTCGCGCCGCGCGCGACCACGCTGACGCTGCAGCCGGCCTGGGCCAGCGCCGCGCCGATCCAGCCGCCGATCGCGCCGGCGCCAACGATGCAGACGCGCGGGAACGGGTTGCCCTGTGTTTCTTCGGATTTATTGGTCATTTCAGGCTGCGGTCTGCGCGAACTCTTCGCAGTGCGCTCTAATTTTTATAGCTGCCGTCGATCCGCTCGACCTGGCGCAGCAGCGCGTCGAACACGTCCTGGCCGGCGCCGAACTTCGCGTCGAACTGGAACGAGTCGTGCGTGGTCTTCTTCGCGACCGCCTCGCTCACGGGGATCGCGGGCCCCAGCGCCGCCTGCGCCATCTGGATTTCGCAGGCGCGCTGCAGCGTCCACAGCCGCACGAACGCGAGCGGCAGCGTGGGCCCGTGCGCGAGCAGGCCGTGGTTGCGCAGGATCATCAGCGGCTTGGCGCCAAGACTTGCGAGCAGGCGCGGGCGCTCGTCGTCGTGCACGGTGATGCCCTCGAAGTCGTGGTAGGCGACCATGTCGTGCAGCTGCGCCGAGTAGAAGTTGTTCTGCGCGAGCCCGCCCTGCGTGCAGGCCACGGCGACGCCGGCGGTGGTGTGCGTGTGCATCACGCAATGGGCATCCGGCACGTGGCCGTGCACCGCGGCATGGATCGTGAAGCCGGCCGGGTTCACCGGCCACGGGTTGTCGCTGTCGAGCTTGTTGCCGGCGATGTCGATCTTCAACAGGTTGCTCGCGGTGACCTCGCTGTAATGCAGGCCGAACGGGTTGATCAGGAATTGCGGAGCGCTACGGGCTCCTTCCATGTTTTCGCCGTTCGTCACACTGTCCGGCAGCCGCAGCGTGATGTGGTTGTAGATCATCTCGGTCCAGCCCAGCATCGCGAACACGCGGTAGCAGCCGGCAAGCTGCACGCGGGCGGCCCATTCGTCGGGATGGATCCGGGTTGACGGCGAAAGCACGGCACTCATGGCAGGTCTCCAGCTCGAACGGCCCTTTCCGGGGTGGGAGGGGTCGAAATCAATATACCTTGCTGTCCACGCCCGCGGCGGGCGCCGCGCTCGGCTTGAACTTCGCAACGAGTGCGCTGGTGCCGCGCACCAGCAGCTGGGTGTCGAGGCCGACCGCGACGAAGGTCGCGCCCATCTGCAGGTAGCGCCGCGCCAGCGCCTCATCGGTGGCGATGATGCCGGCGGCGCGTCCCGAGCGGACGATGCGCGCGATCGCGTCGTCGATCGCCGCCTGCGCCTCCGGGTGGCCGGGGTTGCCGGGATGGCCGAGCGAGGCCGACAGATCGGCCGGGCCGATGAAGATGCCGTCGACCCCTTCGACGGCGGCGATCGCCTCCAGGTTGGCCAGCGCCTCGCGCGACTCGACCTGCACCAGCAGGCAGACCTGCTCGTTCGCCTCGCGCACGTAGGCCGGGTAACGCCCCCAGCGCGACGCGCGTGCGCCGCCCATGCCGCGGATGCCGCCCTTGCCATCGACCTGCGGATAGCGCATCGAACGCACCACGGTCGCGGCTTGTGCGGCAGTGTCGATCATCGGCACCAGCAGCGTCTGCGCGCCCAGATCCAGGTACTGCTTGATCAGCGCCTGCCCGACATGGCCGAGCCCCATCGGTACACGTGCGATCGGGTGCGACGGGTACGGCGCGATCGCCTGCAGCTGCGCGAGGATGCTGCGCAGGTCGTTCGGCGAATGCTCGCCGTCGATCAGCAGCCAGTCGAAGCCCGCGCCGGCGCACAGCTCGGCGCTGTAGGCGTCGGCCAGCCCGAGCCATAGGCCGATCTGCGGTTGGCGCTTCTGCAGCGCCTTCTTGAAGAGGTTTTCCGGGGTCTTCATCGGTTCATTTGCCTTGTTGTTGCGCGGTTGGTATCCAAAGCTCCCGGGGCCGCGGAACACCGCGGATCCGGCTTCGCCGGTCCGCTGGTGTTGCCCCCTTGAGGGGGGAGGCGGCTACACGAAGTGAGCAAGCAACGGGGGGAGTCATATGAATCGAAAGGCGATTGCGCCGAGCGGCCCGTAGTCGGCATGGAAGGTGTCGCCCGCTTGCGCCGGCGTCGGCCGCGTGAACGAGCCGCCGAGCACCACTTCGCCGACGGCCAGGTCCTCGTCCCAGGCGGCGAGCTTGTTCGCGAGCCAGGCGACGCCGTTCGCCGGGTGGTTCAGCACCGCGGCGGCCAGGCCCGACTCCTCGATCACGCCGTTCTTGTACAACAGCGCGCCGACCCAGCGCAGGTCGATCGCATCCGGCCGCACCGGACGCCCGCCGGTGACGATGCCGGCGTTCGCCGCGTTGTCCGAGATCGTGTCGAACACCTTGCGCGGCGCGCGCGTGTGGCGGTCGAACTGCTCGATGCGCGCGTCGATGATCTCCAGCGCCGGCACCACGTAGTCGGTCGCGGCCAGCACGTCGAAGATCGTCACGCCCGGGCCGCGCAGCGGGCGCCCGAGCACGAACGCGAGCTCGACCTCGACGCGCGGCGCGATGAAGCGCGAGAACGGGATGTCGCTGCCCTGCTCGAAGAACATGTCGTCGAGCAGCGTGCCGTAGTCGGGTTCGGTGATCTGGCTGGAGAGCTGCATCGCGCGCGAGGTCAGGCCGATCTTGTGGCCGCGCACCCGGCGCCCCTCGGCGATCTTCATGCGCACCCATTCGCGCGAGACGCCGTAGCCGTCGGCGATCGTCATCTCGGGGTAGCGCTTGGAGAAATGCTCGACCTGCACCCGCGTGCGCTCGCTCTGGTGCAGTTCGGCGGCGAGCTGCCGGGTCAGGTCATCGGAAAACATCGAGCGCTCCTTCTTTTCTACTTCTTGAACAGCGGATGGATGTTGCTCCACTTCGCGTCGAACACCTCAGGTCCTTCGTCGACCTGCAACGTGATGCCCAGATGGCGCCGCTCGAACAGCGTCGCGAAATGCGCGCGCGCGCAGGCCATCAGCGCGTCGCCGGCGGCCTTCTTCACCGGCTCCGAGCGCCCGCGCGCGATGCGCAGGTTCAGGTAGACGAACGCATAGTCGCCGTTGCCGCCGGCCGCGCGGCCCGCGGCGCCGCCGTCGGACACCGCGTAGTGCGGGGCCGGGTACGCCAGCACCCGCGTGCCGCCGGGCGGGAACACGGCCAGGCCGGCCTCGTCGCGCTGCGCGAGCATCGTGTCGGCAAGGCTGCGGCACAGCGCCGTCATGTCGGTGTCGGCGTCGAGGTTCGCGGTGTAGAGGATGACGAGGTGCGGCATGGTCGGCGGCGTGGGTCTAGAGGCGGGTCGCGATCGAGGTGTAGCCCTCGGCGCTGGACGCGACCGCGGCGGGGATCGCGCGCCCGTCCTGCTTCGTCACCGGGAACACCGCGTTGATCTGCCCGGTGCCGGACGCGCCGAAGTACGGCGTCAGCACTTCGGCCCGGCCATCGTACGCCGACCAGCCGAGGGTGCCCAGCAGCATCGCGGTGTCGTGCATGAAGCCTTCGCCGTGGCCCTTGGGCGCGTACTCGGGCAGCATCGCGCAGAAGTCCTTCCACTGCCCGGTCTTCCACAGGTCGATGACCTTCTCGTCCAGCCGCTCCAGGAACGGGCTCCAGATCTTGAACGCGTACTCCGGCGCAAGGCCGTTCTGCGCGAAGCGGTGGCTCAAACTGCCGCTCGCGAAGAACGCGACCGTGCCGTCGTAATGCTCCTCGACCGCGCGGCGGAACGCCCAGCCCAGGCGCGCGCTGTCGTTCAGATAGTGCACGGTGCACAGCGCCGACACCGACACCACCTTGAAGTGCTGGTCCTGGTTCATGTAGCGCATCGGCACCAGCGTGCCGTATTCCGGGTCCAGCGTGGTCGCGTCGTGCGCCAGCGTCTCGACGCCCATCTCGTTCGCGACCTTCGCCAGCAGCTTGCCCAGCGCCGGGTTGCCCGGGAACTCGAACGGCATGTTGCTGATGAAATGCGGCAGCTCGTTGCTGGTGTACAGGCCCTTGAAATGCGGCGCGCAGTTGATGTGGTAGTTCGCGTTCACCAGCCAGTGGGTGTCGAACACCACGATCGTGTCCACGCCGAGTTCGCGGCAGCGGCGGCCGATTTCGACGTGGCCGTCGATCGCGTCCTGGCGCGTGCCGTGGCGCGGGCCGGGCAGCTCGCTCAGGTACATCGATGGTACGTGCGTGATCTTGGCTGCGAGAGCTAGCTTGCCCATGGTCTGTGGTTCCTCATTGCTGATTGCTCGGTCCGGGTGCGGGCGCCTGCGGTGGCTGCCCGCTACT
>JAFECV010000232.1 GCA_018241985.1 Pseudomonadota bacterium
ACTCCAATACCTTCCCGACACCCCCGACAACGGCAACGACCACTTCCGGGTCTTGGGCCTCAAGCTCTGGCACGACGGCTCGCCCTACACCGGCAGCATGTACACCAGTTTTCCCTACCTCGACAGCCCGCTGGGTCGCACGCTGGGCATCCAGGGGGGCACGCACGGCAGCGCGATGATTGCGCCAGATGCATTGGTCGACAAGCTGCGTCAATACAGCGCCAAAGGCTGGCAGGTGGCCATCCACAGCCAGGGCGACGCCTCCAACCGGGCCGTGCTCGCGGCCGTGGACAAGGCGGGCAGCCTGGCGGGCCCGGCGCCGGTGGTGCGTGTGGAGCACGGTGTGTTCATGCCGCGTGAGAGCGTGGAACAACTCGCCCGCCTGAAGGTCACGCCCTCGTTCCATGTCCACCACATCAAATACTACGGCGACGCCCTGGCCAACAGCATCGTGGGCCTGGCGGCCGCCCAACAGACGCTGCCCGTGCGCAGCGCGTTTGCCCAGGGTGTGCAGCCCACGCTGCATGCGGACAGCCCGATGTTTCCGCCCAAGGGGTTTTCCCTGATGCAGACGGCCATGAACCGTGCCACCGGGCTGGGACTGCTGCTGAACCAGCCCGAAAGCATCACGGCGCAGCAGGCGTTGCGGGCCATGACCGTCCACGGTGCCTATCAGCTGCGGTTGCAGGACAAGACCGGCTCCCTGGAGGTGGGCAAGTGGGCCGACCTTCAGATCGTGGATCGCAACCCCTACACCACGCCCGTGCCTGAACTCGACCGCCTGCGCACCGAAGCGGTCTGGGTCGGTGGCAAACGCCAGTATCCCGCGCCGTGAAAGGACCGCTGCCCAACGAAAGCCTCGAAGCGCCCCATCGGTGCGAGCAAGGATCGCAGAACTTGGGACCGAAGACCCTGTCGCCGCGGGCCGGCTGATACACTCGCCAGCCTGTCTCAGCCTCTGGATGAACACCATGAATCGCTGTCGGTCTTTCCTTCTTACATGGGCGCTGGCGCTGTCAGGCGCCGGTCTTCCCCTGCTGCTGCCCGCCGCCGCCCAAGCGCAGGGCACGCCACGCAATTTCCCCGAATCCGCCCTGCGCGGCAAGCTGGTGGTCACACTGCCGCCACATGTCACGCTCAACGGCAAGCCGGACCGCCTGTCGCCCGGCGCGCGCATTCATGACACCGCCAACCTGCTGGTCCTGTCCGGCGGACTGGTCAACCAGGAACTGGTGGTGAACTACGTGCGCGACGGCCACGGCCTGATCCACGAAGTCTGGATCCTCACGCCCCAGGAAGCCGCGCTGAAGCGGCCGGTCAAGCCGACCTGACGCGGCAGACTGCCGACGCCGCCGGCCCAGGCGCGCCGTCAAACCGAACCCCCGACAGCCTTGCGCGCGGGCGCCTGGTTTGTTTCCGTCCTCATCCTCGCTTTCCCCATGACCAAGAAAGTCTTCATCAAAACCTTCGGCTGCCAGATGAACGAGTACGACTCGGACAAGATGCTCGACGTGCTGCACGCGGCCGAGGGCTACGAGCCGACCGACAGCGCCGACGAGGCCGACCTGATCCTGTTCAACACCTGCTCGGTGCGCGAGAAGGCGCAGGAGAAGGTGTTCGCCGACCTCGGCCGCGTGAAGCACTTGAAGCGCCGCGGCGTGCGCATCGGCGTCGGCGGCTGCGTCGCGAGCCAGGAGGGCGCGGCGATCGTCGAGCGCGCGCCGTACGTGGACCTGGTGTTCGGCCCGCAGACGCTGCACCGGCTGCCCGCGCTGCTGGCGGCGCGCGAGCGCGAGGGCCGGCCGCAGGTGGACATCCGCTTCCCCGAGATCGAGAAGTTCGACCACCTGCCGCCGCCGCGCGTCGAAGGCCCGACCGCGTTCGTCTCGATCATGGAAGGCTGCAGCAAGTACTGCAGCTTCTGCGTCGTGCCGTACACGCGCGGCGAGGAGGTGAGCCGGCCGCTGGACGACGTGCTGACCGAGGTCGCCGACCTCGCCGACCAGGGCGTGCGCGAGGTCACGCTGCTCGGCCAGAACGTGAACGCATGGCGCGGCGACATGGCCGATGGACGAGAGCACGGCGAGAGCGCCGACTTCGCGCTGCTGCTCGAATACGTGGCCGAGATCCCGGGCATCGCGCGCATCCGCTACACCACCAGCCACCCGCGCGAGTTCACGCCGCGGCTGATCGAGGCCTATGCGCGCATCCCGAAGCTGGTGTCGCACCTGCACCTGCCGGTGCAGCACGGCTCGGACCGCATCCTCGCCGCGATGAAGCGCGGCTACACCGCGCTCGAGTACAAGAGCATCGTGCGGCGCCTGCGCGCGGTGCGGCCGGATCTCGCGCTCTCGAGCGACTTCATCGTCGGCTTCCCCGGCGAGAGCGACGACGACTTCGAGCGGCTGATGGCGCTGGTGGACGACGTCGGCTACGACAGCTCGTTCTCGTTCCTGTACAGCCCGCGCCCGGGCACGCCGGCGTCCGACCTGCGGGACGACACGCCGCACGAGGTCAAGCAGCGGCGGCTGGCGCGGCTGCAGGCGCGGCTCGACGAGAACGTGCGCGCGATCAGCGCGAGCCGGCTCGGCACGGTGCAGCGGGTGCTCGTCGAAGGCCCGGCGCGCAAGGACCCCACGCTGGTGACCGGCCGCACCGAATGCAACCGGCTGGTGCTGCTGCCGGCACGGCCCGGCCTGATCGGCGAAATGGTCGACGTGCGCATCACCGAGGCGACGCAGCGCTGGCTGCGCGGCGAGGCGCTGGCCGGCGAAACCGTTGCGGCCGGCTGAGGGGCGATGGCGCTGCGCGCCGCGACGGCTGCGCAGCCGCGCAATCACGCTGCCGATGCTATCGATTGAATAGCTGAAGGTGAAGGCGGTGCCTTCGCTTGCGGCCTGTTTTGCTTGAAGAACCGAGGCGTGCCGGTCAGAACGGGAGCTTGGGCGCGCCCTTCATTGCCCCGAGGCGCTTCATCATCTTCATCATGCCGGCGCCCTTCATCTTCTTCATCATGCCCTGCATCTGCTCGAACTCGCCGAGCAGGCGGTTCACCTCCTGCACCTGAACGCCGGCACCCAAGGCGATGCGGCGCTTGCGCGCGGCCTTGATCAGCTCGGGCTTGCGGCGCTCCTGCGGCGTCATGCTGCAGATGATGCCTTCCTTGCGCCGGATGTCGCGCTCGGCGCGGTCCATGTCGACCTGGCCCGCCTTCGCCGCCATCTGCGCCGGCAGCTTGTCGAGCAGCGTCGACAGGCCGCCCATCTGCTTCATCTGCTGGATCTGGGAGAGGAAGTCGTTCAGGTCGAAGCCGCCGCTCTTGACCTTGGCCGCGAGCTTCTTCGCCGCTTCGACGTCGACCCCGGCCGACACCTGCTCGACCAGCGCGACGATGTCGCCCATGCCGAGGATGCGCCCGGCGTGGCGCTCGGCGTCGAACACCTCGAGCCCGTCGAGCTTCTCGCTGGTGCCGGCGAACTTGATCGGCGCGCCGGTGATGGCCCGCACCGACAGCGCCGCGCCGCCGCGCGAGTCGCCGTCGAGCTTCGTCAGCACGATGCCGGTCAGCGGCAGCGCCTCCTTGAACGCGCGCGCGGTGTTGACCGCGTCCTGGCCCTGCATCGCATCGACCACGAACAGGGTCTCCACCGGGTTCAGCGCCGCGTGCAGCTCGCGGATCTCGCGCATCATCGCCTCGTCGATCGCGAGGCGCCCGGCGGTATCGACCAGCAGCACGTCGAAGAAGTGGCGCTTCGCGTGATCGAGCGCGGCGCGCGCGATCTCGACCGGCTTCTGCTCCGGCGTGCTCGGGAACCACTCGGCGCCGGCCTGGGCGGTGACGGTCTTCAGCTGCTCGATCGCCGCCGGCCGGTACACGTCGCCGGAGACGGTCAGCACCTTCTTCTTGCGTTTTTCGATGAGGTGCCTGGCGAGCTTCGCGGTGGTCGTGGTCTTGCCCGCGCCCTGCAGGCCGGCCATCAGGATCACCGCTGGCGGCTGCGCGGCGAGGTTCAGGTCCGCAACGCCCTCGCCCATCGTGTGCGCGAGCTCGCGGTGCACGATGCCGACCAGCGCCTGGCCCGGCGAAAGCGACCCCAGCACCTCCTGGCCCAGCGCCTTTTCCTTCACGCGGGCGACGAAGTCGCGCACCACCGGCAGCGCGACGTCGGCCTCGAGCAGCGCCATGCGCACCTCGCGCAGCATGTCCTGCACGTTGGCTTCGGTGATGCGCGCCTGGCCGCGCATTTCCTTGACCAGGCGGGAGAGTTTGTCGGTGAGTGCGGAGGCCATCGCGGGGGTCGGCGCGATCGCCGCGCCAATGGAATGCTTGGGGAATGCCTTGGGGTGCTGGTTGACGAAGGCGCGGGCGTCATTCGCCCGGCGTGGGTGGCGCAGCGCTACGGGCCAAGGGCGGCAGCGGTCGAACCGCTAAACTTCGGGGTCATGATTCTAGCCCCTGCGAGCCTCGCCATCGCGCTGTCGGGCGCGGCGGCGGTGGCCTACGCGGTGACCGCGGCGGGCGCCGCGCGCATCGGC
>JAFECV010000233.1 GCA_018241985.1 Pseudomonadota bacterium
ACGCACCAACCCATGGATCAGCTGACCGGTGTTTCGAAAAATTCACAAGCTCTCACGCGCGCGCAATGCCGGCTGCTCGGCGTGCTCGCGCGGCACGACGCCGCGCAGCCGATGTCGCAGATCGAACTGGCGAACCGGCTCGGCCTCTCGGCGATGGCGGTGGCCGGGCTGTGCGACCGGATGGCCGCGGCCGGCTGGATCCGCCGCGTGCCCAGCAGCATAGACCGGCGCGCGAACGAGGTGCACCTGGAGACTAAGGCGCAAGGCGCGCTCGACGCGGCGCTGGCGATCAGCGACGACCTGCAGGCCGAGACGCTGGCCGCGCTCACCGCCCAGGAGCGCGCGCAGATGCTGGCGCTGCTGCGCGGCATCCATGCGCGGCTGCTCGCGCAGGCCACGGGAGAGGCGAAATGACCGCGCCGGTCGCGAGCCACGCGAACGTGCGGCACCGCGGCATGATCACGATCTCGATCATGCTGGCGACCATCATGCAGGCGCTGGACACGACGATCGCGAACGTCGCGCTGCCGCACATGGAAGGCAGCCTGCAGGCGTCGCAGGACCAGATCATGTGGGTGCTGACCTCCTACATCGTCGCGTCCGCGATCGCACTGCCGCTGACCGGCTGGCTGTGCGGCCAATGGGGCCGGCGCCGCGTGTTCCTCGCGTCGGTGATCGGCTTCACGATCGCGTCGGCGCTGTGCGGCATGGCGGAGTCGCTGCCGCAGATCGTCGCCGCGCGGCTGCTGCAGGGCATCTTCGGCTCGGCGCTGGTGCCGCTGTCGCAGGCGGTGCTGCTCGACATCAACCCGATCGAGAAGATCGGCCAGGCGATGGCGATCTGGGGCGCCGGCATCATGGTCGGGCCGATCCTCGGGCCGCTCTTGGGCGGCTGGCTGACCGAGAACTACAACTGGCGCTGGGTGTTCTACATCAACCTGCCGGTCGGGCTGATGGCGCTGTGGGGCATCGCGACCTTCCTGCCCGAGAGCCGGCCCGAGCGCGAGCGGCTGGACCGGTTCGGCTTCATCACGCTGTCGATCGCGATCGGCATGCTGCAGCTCTTTCTCGACCGCGGCGAGCAGCACGACTGGTTCCAGTCCTGGGAGATCCGGCTCGAGGCCGTCGCCGCGGTCGTCAGCTTCGCGTTCTTCGTGGTCCACACCTGGACCGTGCAGGGCGAGTCGTTCTTCGACCGCGACCTGCTGAAGGACCGCAACTTCGTCACCGGCCTGTTGTTCGCGTTCATCGTCGGCATGATCCTGTACGGCACGATGGCGCTGCTGCCGACGCTGCTGCAGAACCTGATGGACTACCCGGTCGTCTACACCGGCGAGGTCACCGCGCCGCGCGGCATCGGCACCATGCTCGCGATGATCGTGGTGGGGCGGCTCGTGCACCGGGTCGACGTGCGCGCGATCATGGCCTGCGGCTTCGTGCTGACCGCGTTCGCGCTGTACCAGATGACCCATCTGACGCTGCAGATGGACGCGAATCTGATCATCGTCTCGGGCTTCATCCAGGGCCTGGGGATCGGCCTCACCTTCGTGCCGCTGTCGGCCGCGACCTTCGCGACGCTGGCGCCCAAGCTGCGGCACCAGGGCACGCCGATCTACAGCCTGCTGCGCAACATCGGCTCGAGCGTCGGCATCTCGATCGTGCAGGCGCGGCTCACCGAGAGTGCGAGCGCGGCGCACGCGCAGATCGCGGCCACCGTCGCGCCGGGCAACCATGCGCTCAGCGCACTGCCGCAGCTGCTCGATCCGTCCAACGCGGTCGGCCTCGCGGTGCTGAACGCCGAGGTCACGCGCCAGGGCGCGCTGCTGGGCTACATCGGCGACTTCGGCTTCATGATGTGGATCACGCTGGCGGTGGTTCCGCTGCTGCTGGTGATCCGCGGCTCGCACCCGGCGCCGGCCGCAACGGCGGCAGCGGCAGTCGACGCGGACGAGGCCGCTGCCGCCGTGGAAGCACCTTAGGGCTGCTCGCGGCAAACGCCGCGGCCGCTGGGTTGCTACTAATTTAGTAGCTACAGGTCATTGATATGCCTTGGCTACGGCACGATTCGCTGCGAATCCGCGAGAAAACCCAGCACTAGGCCGTCGAATTCGTCCGGCGCCTCCAGGTTCGGCCAGTGGCCGATGCCGCGCAAGCTCACGACGCTGCTGCCGGCGATGCGCTCGGCGATGCCGCGCATCAGCGCGGGCGAAAAGACGGCGTCGGATTCGCCGGCAACGAGCAGCGTCGGCACGCGGATGCGCGCCAGGTCCGCGGCGCGGTCGAACGCCGGCAGCGCTTCGAGCGCGCGCCGGTAGGTGGCCGGGCTGACCTGCGCGAGGCAGTGCACGGCCAGATCGACGCCTTCGCGCAGCGCGGCCGCGCCGACGCGGCGCGGCACCAGTTGCTGCGCCAGCACCTCCATGCTCTGGCCCGCGTCCAACGGCGCGCTGCGCTCGGCGATGAAGCGGCGCTGGCCCTC
Source organism: Pseudomonadota bacterium (assembly GCA_018241985.1). Classification (GTDB taxonomy): domain Bacteria; phylum Pseudomonadota; class Gammaproteobacteria; order Burkholderiales; family Burkholderiaceae_C; genus Rhodoferax_A. Next base: position 2,480 of record JAFECV010000233.1, read on the forward strand.
GCGATCCGCGTCAGGCTCCGGGCCGTCGGCGCCGGCGAACGCAGCCGCGGTCGCGCACAGCACGAGCCGGCTCACCCGATCCGGCCAGCGCAGGGCCACTTCCTGCGCGACCATGCCGCCTGCGTCGTGGCCGAGCAGCACGACGCTCTCGCAGCCGAGCGCGTCGATCAGCGCGAGGCAGCTGTGCGCGAGTCCCTTGAAGTTGTACGGTTCGATCGGCGCGCTGTGGCCGTAGCCCGGCATGTTCCACGCGACCGCGCGCCAGCCGCGCGACGCGAAGCTCTCGACCTGCGGCGCCCAGGCCAGGCTGCCGCCGTCGATGCCGTGCAGCATCAGCACGGTCGGCCCCGCGCCCAGCGTCGTGAAGGTGGGCATCGGCGTCATCCGCGCCCCGATCCGGTACTTTGTCGCATCATGCCGGCCCATTATCGACAGGGGTTCGGGTAAATTCCAGCCATGGCGCCGCATACCGCCTCCCCGCCGAGCTTCTCCAAGCGCGAGTTCCGCGCCGCGCTCAGCATGTTCGCGACCGGCGTGACCATCGTCACCGCGCGCGGCCCGACGGGCGCACCGATCGGTCTCACCGCGAATTCGTTCAACTCGGTGTCGCTGGAGCCGCCGCTGGTGCTGTGGAGCCTGGCGCGCGCGGCCGGCGCGCTCGCGCTGCTGTCCGGCACCTCGCATTACGCGGTCAACATCCTCGCCGCCGACCAGAAGGCGCTGGCCGAGCGCTTCTCGGTGAAGGGCGGCGACCGCTGGAGCGGCGTCGCCTACGCCGACGGCATCAGCGGCACGCCGCTGCTGGCCGGCGCCGCCGCCACCTTCGAGTGCTTCAACCGCAGCCGCTACGAGGAAGGCGACCATGTCATATTCGTCGGCGAGGTCGAGCACTGCACGCACCGCGCGGGCGTGCCGCCGCTGCTGTTTCACGGCGCGAAGTACTACACCGAGCACCCGTTGTAGCGGCGCCGCGGCGTGCTGCTGGCCGCTTTCGGCGCGGGCAGACAGCCCCCCGTATGATCGGCGTCGGCCATGACCGCGCGCAAAGACCACCTCGACGCCCTCGCCGTCTCGATTCTTCTGGCCTGCTGCCTGTTCTGGGGCTTTCAGCAGGTGCTGGTGAAGGCCACGGTGCCGCTGGTGCCGCCGGTGTTCCAGGCGAGCCTGCGCTTCATCGGTGCGACCGTGCTGCTGTGGCTGTGGTGCGCGGCGCGCGGCGTGCGCCTGTTCGAGCGCGACGGCACGCTGCTGGCCGGGCTGGCGGCCGGCGCGCTGTTCGCGGCCGAGTTCGCCTGCCTGTACCTCGGGCTGAAATACACCACTGCGTCGCGGCTGACGATTTTTCTCTACACCTCGCCGTTCTGGGTCGCCGCACTGGTGCCGCTGTGGGTGCACAGCGAGCGCATGCGCGCGCTGCAGTGGCTGGGCCTCGCGTGCGCGTTCGCGGCGATCCTGTTCGCATTCGAGGGCGGCGTGCACGGCGGCGCACCGCGGCGCTGGATCGGCGACCTGCTGGCGCTGGCGGCCGGCATGTGCTGGGGGCTGACCACGGTCGTGATCCGCACCACCGGGCTGATCCGGGTGTCGCCCGAGAAGACGCTGTTCTACCAGGTGAGCTTGAGCGCGGTCGCGCTGCCGCTGCTATCGCTCGCGCTGGGCGAGAGCTGGACCTGGGACATCGGCACGTTCGCGGCCGTGTCGCTGGCGCTCCAGACCGTGGTCGGCGCTTTCGTCAGCTACCTCGCGTGGATGTGGATGCTCACCCGCTATCCGGCCACGCGGCTGTCGGCATTCGTGTTCCTGACGCCGCTGTTCGCGCTGCTGTTCGGCGCGCTGTGGCTGCACGAGCCGGTCACGCTCGGCCTGCTCGCGGCGCTGGTGCTGGTGGCGGGCGGCATCGTCCTTGTCACTCGCCGAACAACTTGAACACCCCCAGGCTGCGCGCACTGCGTGTCGCTTCGCCAACCCCCTCACCGGGGGCGCACCCGGCGGCCCGGCAGAGCCGGATCCGCGGGTGCCCGCGAACGGCCTGCTCCGCGGCCTTCGGACGCGATC
>JAFECV010000234.1 GCA_018241985.1 Pseudomonadota bacterium
AGGTCGATTGCTGGTCGTTGTGCGAAAACAGGTTGGCCGGTCGCGGATACAGCGCCTTGTTGCTGCTGTTGTACTGGTCGCGCGTCAGCGGCGCGATCAGCGGCCCGACGTTCAGCTGCACCGCTGCCTGACCGGCATTGAACAGCCCGGCGAGCCCGGTCATCTGCGGATGCAGCGCGTACTGGCGTCCGTCCGCCAGAGCGGCGGTAGGGGTCAGCAGCGTGGCCTTCAGATCGGCCTGTGCGAGCGCGATGCCCCCGCGGATCTTGCCGTACGCGCCGTAGCTCGCATCGTCGCAGGTCACGACCGTGTTCGCGTAGTCGTTGCCGCCGTACAGGAACACGCACACCAGCGCCTTGTAGTCGGTGGCGTCGAATGCGGCGGCCTCGCCGATCGCGGCGAGGTTCAGCGCAAACGGCAGCGCGCCGCCGGCCAGCGCCAGGCGGGACGAGCGGCGCAGGAACGCGCGGCGAGAGAGGCAGTCGGTCTGGAGGAAATGCATGGTGTTCGGGTGGTGGTTGCGGTGGGCTGCTTGCGATGGGCTACTTCTGCACCAGGTATTCGGCCGACGCCATCACCATCAGCACCGCGGCGCAGACGCGGTCGAGCCGGGCGCTGCTGGAACTGGAAGCGGTCACCGGGGTCGCGTTCAGCGCATTCACTATCTGGTTCTGCGTGGCGCCGCCGAGCTGCCCGGCGCAGAGCAGCAGATTCAGCCGGCGCACCAGCGCGGCGGCGTCGGCCGCCAGCGGCAGCTCGTTCGCGTAGCTGGCGGCGATATCGGTCACGTAGTTCGCGTAGGTGTGCTGGGGCACCTCGGGCGCATCGACCTTGAAGCCGTTGCGGACCTTGTCCTGCATGTAGTTCAGGTACGCGCCGACCGTGGACTCGTTCGCCAGCTGAAACTCGGGCGCGACCAGATGGTTCGCGGCCATCGCGGTCGACGGCGGCACGTAGCCAGGTCGGAAATAATTGAACACCGACGGCGCGTGCAACGGGCTCTGGCCGAGCCGATACGAGGCATCGCTCTGGTCGTCGAGCTTCCAGCTGCTCCTGGCCGACTCGAGCCCGAAGGTCCGGCCCCATTGCACGAAGCGCAGCATCGGCTCGCGCAGCTTGCCGAACGAAGGATCGGAGAGACCGGCGGGGCCGCGCGCCTCGTCGTCGAGCAGCACCGCGGCAAACAGCGACTTCATGTTGCCGCGCACGCCGTGGCCGTCGTCGCTGAACGCGGCCGCGACCCGCGCGACATAGCCCGGGCTCGGATTGCTGGTAACCAGCCGCTGGATCATCTGCCGCGCGATGAACGGGCCGACATTCGGATGGCCGGCGATCGCGTCGAGCGCGATCCTGAGCGCGGTCGCGCCGTCGGTGTTGGCCGGCACGGTGGTGCCGAGAAAAGTGGCGGCCAGCGTGCTGTGCCGGGCGGCGGTGAGCACCATGCGCCGCGTGGCGCGCGAGGTCGGGTAGATGGTGCGGTTGCTGCCGTACGCCGTGCCGCCGCCCCCGCTGATGTCGAGATCCCAGCCGGTGAAGACCCGCGCCAGGTTGCTGACGTCGGCCTGCGCATAGGTCGGGATCGGCTGCCCGTCGGCGCCGAGCTGCGGCGTGCCGTCCGGGTTCAGCTGCGCGAGCCCGATCGTGAACAGCTGCATCACCTCGCGCGCATAGTTCTCGTCGGGCTGGCGACCGGCGGCGTTCTCCTTCTGGTTGCCCTTCGTGTTGAGGAACAGGCCCATCGCCGGGTTCAGCGTGATCTCCTCGAGCAGCGCGCGGAACGTGCCCTGGGTGCCCTGCACCAGCACGTCCCAGTACTGCGCGATCGCGTAGCTGGTCCAGTCGCCGGTGATACCGTTGATCGACACCACGAACAGCTCGGACAGCGCCAGCGCGAGCCGCTTGCGCACCGCGTCGGGCGACTTCATCAACTGCTGCCAGATCATGAAGTCGCCCGGATACGATTGGTCGAAATAGGTATTGCCGTCCACTGCGTTGTAGCCGCGGGCATCGAGCCATTTCTCGGCATCGGACGCGGAAAACTGCGCCTGCAGCAGAAAGCGCGCCGCGTCCTCGTCGCTTGCAGGGGCGGTGTAGCGGTACTGCCCGGGGGTCAGGCCGGCGTTCGGGCCGGCGCTGCCGCCCGAGGCGCCGGCGTCGCTCCCTCCGCCGCCGCAGGCCGCCAACAGCGCCGCGGCCGAAAGGCTGGCCGCCCCGGCCGCCGAGCCGGCTGCTGCACGCGCCTCGCGCGCCTCGGGCGCGTCCAGCGCCGCTTCCTCGATGTTCGACATGGGCCCGTCCCGCTCTGGGGGCAGGAGCGCCGACGAACGACTCGGCGCCTGGCTCCTCCCACCCGTGGTTTTCAGATAGCGCGCAATGCTATGTGAAAGACCGATGAAAGCATGTAACAAATAGGCAATTTGTCGTATCGACGCATCCGCAGCGACGGACGCGCAGAGCTGCTGCGCACCGCTGACTGCGGAGCTTCGCTCAACGCAACGGGCCGCCGGTCAGGGATTGCGCGAGAGAGTACGCGCCGCATACAGCGCGTCGCGTGTGCGTTCGGCTTCGCGGCGCGCGGCTGCGGCGAAATCGTCACCCGACCCGGCGTAGAGGATCGCGCGCGACGAGTTGACGACGATGGGCGCGCCCTCGCGCCAGCCGGCGCGCACCGTGGCGGCTGCGTCGCCGCCCTGCGCGCCGACGCCGGGGATCAAGAGCGGCAGCGTCGGCGCGAGTTCGCGCACCCGCGCGATTTCTTCGGGATAGGTCGCGCCGACCACCAGGCCGAGCTGGCCGTTGCGGTTCCACGGCCCCTGCGCGAGCCGCGCGACATGCTCGTACAGCAGCGGCGCACCGGCTACATCGGCGAGCCTTTGGTTTTGCAGATCGTCGCCGCCCGGATTCGAGGTGCGGCACAGCAGGAAAGCGCCCTTTTCGGAAAAGCGCAGATAAGGCTCGATCGAATCGAAGCCCATGAACGGCGACAGCGTGACCGCGTCGGCGCCGTAGCGCTCGAACGCCTCGCGCGCATATTGCTCGGCGGTGGCGCCGATGTCGCCGCGCTTGGCGTCGAGGATCACCGGCACCTCGGGCGCGGCGCGGCGGATGTGCGCGATCAGCCTCTCCAACTCGGCTTCGGCGCGGTGCGCGGCGAAGTACGCGATCTGCGGCTTGAACGCGATCACCAGGTCCGCAGTCGCGTCGACGATCGCCGCGCAGAAGTCATGGATGCGGCCGGCATCGCCGCGCAGCGCGCCCGGAAAGCGGGCCGGATCGGGATCGAGCCCGACGCACAGCAGCGAGCGGTTGCGCTGCTCGGCCGCGCGCAGCATGTCGACGAACTTCATCGCGGCGATTCTACGGTTCGCGGCCGGCGTGGGCAGCGCCGGCGGGTGCGGCGCGCAGGTTCCACGCACAATCGCAGCCTATGCACAGACTCTCGCAACGCCAGCTCTGGGCGCTGGTGTTCCTCACCGTCGTCTGGGGCGTGAACTGGCCGGTGATGAAGCTGGGCGTGACCGACTTTCCGCCGCTCACCTTCCGCGCGATCACGCTGTGGCTCGGCCTGCCGGTGCTGGCCGCGGTGCTGCGCGCGGCGAAGGTGCCGTTCCGGATCGCGCGTGCGCACTGGCGCGAGCTGTTCTGGCTGGCGGTGGCGAACATGTTCGTCTGGCAGGCGCTGATCATCGTCGCGCTGCGCTCGCTGTCGAGCGGCCGCGCGGCGATCCTCGGCTACACCATGCCGATCTTCGCGGCGCTGATCGGCGCGCGCTTCTACCGCCAGCGGCTGCTGCCGCGCGCGTGGCTCGGCGTGACCGCCGCGGGCGTCGGCGTGGTGCTGCTGCTGTGGCATGAATTCACGATGCTGTCGGGCAGTCCGCTGGGCGTGGCCGAGATGCTGTTCGCGGCCGCCGCCTGGGCGATCGGCACGCACATGCTGCGGCGCACCCGCATCGCGGCGCCCACGCTGGCGATCTCGTTCTGGATGACGCTGATGACGGCCGTCGTGCTGACGCTGCTCGCCTGGGCGTTCGAGCGCGCACAGTGGCACGCGCCGGATACGGCGACCTGGGCCGCGATCGGGTTCAACGCGGTGCTGGTGTTCGGCTTCGCGCAATCGCTGTGGTTCTACCTCGCGCGCGGGCTGCCGCCGGTGGCCTCGTCGATCAGCGTGATGTTCATCCCGATCGTCGGCGTGTTCAGCGGCGCCTGGTGGCTGGGCGAGCAGCTGCGCTGGCAGGACTGGACCGCGGTCGTGCTGATCGTCATTGCGATCGGTGCGGTGCTGTGGCCAGCGCGCGCGGCAGCGGCGCCAGCGGCGACTGCACCACCTCCGCGCGCGTGATTTTTGATGAAATCGGGCTGCAGCGGGCACCCTCTCTTCGCAGTATGCTATTGATTACATAGCATAAATGGTCAGTGCCCGGCCCGCTCCAGCCGCTCGATCGGTTCCACTGTCAGGTACAGCGGCGCCGCCGGGCTCGCGCCACGTGGCGATTCACAGTTCGACCAGCCCGGCGCGCAGCGCCTTC
>JAFECV010000235.1 GCA_018241985.1 Pseudomonadota bacterium
GGCGCAGGCCCAGCGCCTGCATCACGCCGCCCTGGTGCTCCTCCTCGATGTCGACAGTGAGCAGCTCGATCGGCTCGTGGCGCTCGCCGTCCACCTGCTTGAACACCACGCGCGGCTTGGAGACCGCCAGTTCATAGCCTTCGCGGCGCATGTTCTCGAGCAGGATCGTCAGGTGCAGCTCGCCGCGACCCGAGACTTCGTAGATCCCGTCTTCATCGGTGTCGCGCACCCTGAGCGCGACGTTCGCCTGCAGCTCGCGCTCGAGCCGGTCGCGCAGCTGGCGGCTGGTGACGAACTTGCCTTCGCGCCCGGCCAGCGGCGAGGTGTTCACGCAGAAGTTCATCGTCAGCGTCGGCTCGTCGATCTTCAGCATCGGCAGCGGCGCGGGGTTCGCCGGGTCGGTCAGCGTGACGCCGATGCCGACCTGCTCGACGCCGCTGACCAGCACGATGTCGCCCGGGCCGGCCTGCGCCGCCTCGACCCGCTCCAGCCCCTCGAACTCGAGCAGCTGCAGCACCTTGGCGCGGCCCAGCGTCTGCTCCGGCCCCTGCATCACCAGCACCTCCTGGCCCGCCGACAGCGTGCCGGCGTTGATGCGGCCGACGCCGATGCGGCCGACGTACGACGAATAGTCGAGCGACGAGATCTGCAGCTGCAGCGGCGCGGCCGGGTCGCCCTCGTGCGCCGGCACCTGCTCCAGGATGGTGTCGAACAGCGGCGCCAGGTCTTCGCCCCAGGGTTCGTCCACCGGCCCCTGCCGCAGCGACGCCCAGCCTTGCAGGCCGGACGCATACACCACCGGAAAGTCGAGCTGGTCTTCGGTTGCGCCGAGCTTGTCGAACAGGTCGAACGCCGCGTTGATCACGTAGTCGGGCCGCGACCCGGGCCGGTCGACCTTGTTCACCACGACGATGGGCTTCAAGCCCAGCGCCAGCGCCTTCTTCGTGACGAAGCGGGTCTGCGGCATCGGACCCTCGACCGCGTCGATCAGCAGCAGCACGCCGTCGACCATCGAGAGCGCGCGCTCGACCTCGCCGCCGAAGTCCGCGTGGCCGGGCGTATCGACGATGTTGATGTGCGTGCCCTTCCAGCTCACCGCGCAGTTCTTCGCGAGGATCGTGATGCCGCGTTCCTTCTCCAGGTCGTTGTTGTCCATCACCCGCTCGGCGACCTTCTCGTTCGCGCGGAAGGTGCCGCTCTGGCGCAGCAGCATGTCGACCAGCGTGGTTTTGCCGTGGTCGACGTGGGCGATGATCGCGATGTTGCGGATTTGCTTTGTTGCGTGGCTCATGGTTGTGGTTCCAGGATCTGAAGAATTTCGGATGGATTCAGCAGCCGCTCGGGGATCAGCTCGCCGGCCTTGATGTGCGCGGTGCCGAGCAGCACCGGCCGCTCGGTTCGTGTCTCTTGTTCCGGCAACTCGGGCGGCGGCCCGTACACCGCGACCGCCTCGCTGTCGGGCCAGTCGCCGCGCCGGCGCAGGCCCGAGAGGAACCGGCCCGCGTCCGCGCTGCCGAGCGTGACGCGCTCGTGATCCGCCAGCAGCGCATCGACCGGCTTCAGGCAGGCCAGCCGCGCGGCCTCGTCCATGCCCTCCAGCGCGTCCAGCGTCACGCAGTCGGCCAGGCCGAAGCCGCCGCTGGCGGTACGGCGCAGCGCGGTCAGGTGCGCGCCGCAGCCGAGCGCCTCGCCGATGTCCTCGGCCAGCGTGCGGATGTAGGTGCCTTTGCTGCACAAAACTATCATTTTAATAGCGTCATGCGAAGGCCCCTCCTTCGCTAGCGCCAGATTCAGCTTAAAAATCGTGACGTCGCGCGGCGTGCGCTCCACCGTTTCGCCGGCCCGCGCGTATTCGTACAGCGCGCGGCCGTCCTTCTTCAATGCGCTGTGCATCGGCGGCAACTGGCGGATCGTGCCGGTGAAGCGCCGCGCGACCTCGGCGAGCTGCGCGTCGCTCACCTGCACCGGGCGCTCGGCCAGCACCTCGCCTTCCGCGTCGCCGGTGCTGGTCGTCACACCGAGCCGTGCGACGGCCTCGTAGCCCTTGTCGGCGTCGAGCTGGCGCTGCCCGAACTTGGTCGCCGCGCCGAAGCACAGCGGCAGCACGCCGGTGGCGAGCGGATCGAGCGTGCCGGTGTGGCCGGCCTTCTCGGCGCGCAGCAACCATTTCGCCTTCTGCAGCGCCTGGTTGCTCGACAGGCCTTTCGGCTTGTCCAGCAGCAGCACCCCGTGCACGGGGCGCCGGAGCACCCTCGTGCGCGGCGCGTTCATCTCTACTCGTCCTTGGAACGGGATGCGACCGCGCGAGCGATCAGCGCATTCATGTCGGCCGCGCGCTCGGTGGTGCGGTCGAACTGGAAGTGCAGCGTCGGCACGGTGTGGATGTGCAGCCGCTTGAACAACCCGTTGCGCAGAAAGCCCGCGGCGTGGTTCAACGCGTCCTCGGTCTGCTGCGGATCGCCCTGCAGCAGGCTGAAGAACACCTTGGCGTGCGCATAGTCGGGCGACACCTCGACCGCCTGGATCGTCACCATGCCCACGTGCGGATCCTTGAGCTCGCGCGCGATCAGCTCGGTCAGATCGCGCTGGATCTGATCGGCGACGCGGTAGCCGCGGTTCGGCACGGAGGATTTTCGGGTCGGCATGACAGGGCTATCGACAGCGTTGAACGACAGACATCACACACCACCGTCTGCGGCGAGAACACCGCGGATCCGGCCTTGCCGGGCCGCTGGTGTTGCCCCCTCGCAGCGGGTTGGCGGAGCGACACGAAGTGCGCGCGGCCTGGGGATGATCACAGTGTCCTCGCGATCTCCTCGATCTCGAAGAATTCGAGCTGATCACCTTCCTTGATGTCGTTGTAGTTCTTCAACTTGATGCCGCACTCGAAGCCTTCCTTGACCTCGCGCACGTCGTCCTTCATCCGCTTGAGCGAATCGAGTTCGCCGGTGTAGATGACGACGTTGTCGCGCAGCAGGCGGAAGTGCGCGTTGCGCGTGACCTGGCCCGAAGTGACCATGCAGCCGGCCACCGTCCCGATCTTGGACGCCACAAACACCGTGCGGATCTCCGCCGTGCCGATGACCTCTTCGCGCTTCTCCGGCGCCAGCATGCCGGACATCGCCGCCTTCAACTCGTCGACCGCGTCGTAGATGATGTTGTAGTAGCGGATGTCGATGCCGTTGCTCTCGGCCAGCTTGCGCGCGCCGGCGTCGGCGCGCACGTTGAAGCCGACGATCACCGCCTTGGATGCGATCGCCAGGTTCACGTCGGACTCGCTGATGCCGCCGACCGCCGCATAGACCAGCTGCACCTTGACCTCGTCGGTCGACAGCTTGGCCAGCGACTGCGCCAGCGCTTCCTGCGAGCCCTGCACGTCGGCCTTGATGATGATCGGCAGGTTCTTGACCTCGCCATGCTCCATGTCGGAGAACATGTTCTCCAGCTTGGCCGCCTGTTGCTTGGCCAGCTTGGTGTTGCGGAACTTGCCGGCACGGAAGGTCGCGATTTCGCGCGCGCGGCGCTCGTCGGCCAGCACCATGAATTCATCGCCCGCCTGCGGCACCTCGGTCAGGCCCTGGATTTCGACCGGCACCGACGGGCCGGCCGACTTGACCGTGCGTCCGTCCTCGTCGAGCATCGCGCGCAGCCGGCCGTAGGTCTGCCCGGCCAGCACCATGTCGCCGACTTTCAAAGTGCCCGACTGCACCAGCACCGTGGCCACCGGGCCGCGTCCGCGGTCAAGCTGCGCCTCGATCACCAGGCCCTTCGCGGCCGCCTCGGCGGGCGCCTTGAGCTCCAGCACCTCGGCCTGCAGCAGCACCTGCTCGAGCAGGCTGTCGACGCCCTCGCCGGTCTTGGCCGACACGTTCACGAACGGCGATTCGCCGCCGTATTCCTCGGGCACGACCTCCTCGCCGACCAGTTCCTGCTTGACGCGGTCCGGGTTCGCGTCGGGCTTGTCGATCTTGTTGATCGCGACCACGATCGGCACGCCGGCCGCCTTCGCGTGCTTGATCGCCTCGCGCGTCTGCGGCATCACGCCGTCGTCGGCCGCGACCACCAGGATCACGATGTCGGTGGCCTGCGCGCCGCGCGCGCGCATCGCGGTGAAGGCCTCGTGGCCCGGGGTGTCGAGGAACGTGATCAGGCCGCGCGGCGTCTCGACCTGGTACGCGCCGATGTGCTGCGTGATGCCGCCGGCCTCGCCCGCGGCGACCTTGGTGCTGCGGATGTAGTCCAGCAGCGAGGTCTTGCCGTGGTCGACGTGGCCCATCACGGTCACCACCGGCGCGCGCGGCAGCGCAGGCGCGTCCTGCGACGAGACTTCCTCGTCGGTGAACGCCTCCGGGTCGTCCAGCGCGGCGACGATCGCCTTGTGGCCCATTTCCTCGACCACGATCATCGCGGTGTCCTGGTCCAGCGGCTGGTTGATCGTGACCATCTGGCCGAGCTTCATCAGCTGCTTGATGACCTCCGACGCCTTCACCGCCATCTTGTGCGCCAACTCGGCCACGGTCATGGTCTCGG
>JAFECV010000236.1 GCA_018241985.1 Pseudomonadota bacterium
TCAGCGCCGCGACGCGCTGGTTCTTGATGTCGAGCGTCACCACGTGTGCGGCGCGCGCGAACGCGGCGGCGGTCGCCTTCGCGTCGCCATGGCGCATTTCGGCCGAAACGTTGTCCGGCGCGGCGTCGCACAGCACCGGCGCGCCGGACTGCATCGCCTGCGCCGGGTCGGTGACCGCGGGCAGCTCCTCGTAGTCGACCTGCACCGCGTCAAGGCCATGGCCGGCCCCGGGTTCCAGCGCGCCGACGGCTCGCCCGGCGCGAGCGCGCCACGGCGCGCGCTCGCGCACGAGCGGGTGCGCTTCGTCGGCGAGCCGGTGGTCGCGGTGGTTGCCCAGACGCTGGAGCAGGCGCGCGACGCGGCCGAAGCGGTGCAGGTCGACTACGAGGAGCTGTCCGCGGTCATCGACCCGGCGCAGGCTGTTGAGCCCGGCGCGCCGGTGCTGTGCGACGCGGCGCCGGACAACGTCGCGGCCGAGATGCGCCACGGCGACGCGAAGGCGACGGCCGCCGCGTTCGCGCGCGCCGCGCACGTGGTGACGCTCGATATCCGGAACCAGCGCGTCGCGGCGCTGACGCTGGAGCCGCGCTCGGCGCTCGCGCTGTTCGATGCCAAGGACGAGCGCCTGACGATCCACCTGAGCACGCAGATGCCGACCGGCGCGCGCGAGACGGTCTGCACGGCGCTCGGCCTCGAGCCCGAGCAGGTGCGGGTCGTGGTCGGCGACGTCGGCGGCGGCTTCGGCATGAAGACCAGCGCGTACCCGGAAGACGTCGCGCTCGCGTACTGCGCGCGCACGCTGCGCGGCGCGGTGCGCTGGGTCGCCGAGCGCAGCGAGGAGTTCCTCGCGAGCACGCACGGCCGCGACGTGCAGAGCCATGTCGAGCTCGCGCTCGATGCCGACGGCCGCATCCTCGCGCTGCGCATCGCGGGCGTCGCGAACGTCGGCGCATACGCGACCGGCACCGCGGTCGCGATCCAGTTGCTGATCGGTCCCTGGGTGCAGACCAGCGTGTACGACATCCAGACCATCGATTTCCACTTCAAGGCGGTGATGACGAACACCGCGCCGGTCGGCGCGTACCGCGGCGCGGGCCGGCCCGAGGCGATCTACATCATCGAGCGCACGATGGACGAGGCCGCGCGCCAGACCGGCATCGACCGCGTCGCCCTGCGCCGGCGCAACTTCATCCGCCCCGAGCAGATGCCGTACAAGAACCCGATGGGCCAGACCTACGACTGCGGCCGCTTCGAGCACGTGATGGACCAGGGCCTGCCGCTTGGCGATTGGAACGGCTTCGCCGCGCGCGAGGCCGCGTCGAAAGCGCGCGGCCGGCTGCGCGGCCTCGGCCTCGCGACCTTCCTCGAATGGACCGGCGGCAATGTCTTTGAAGAGCGGGTCACGGTCGACGTGAAGGCGGACGGCGTGATCGAAGTCTATTCCGCGGTGAACCAGATGGGCCAGGGCATCGCGACCTCGCTCGCGCAACTGGTAGTCGACACGTTCCAGGTGCCGATCGAGCAGGTGCGCGTGGTGCTCGGCGACACCGACCGCGGCAACGGCTTCGGCAGTGCCGGCTCGCGCTCGCTGTTCACCGGCGGTTCGGCGATGAAGGTCGGCGCGGATCGCACGCTGGAGCAGGCGCACCAGCTCGCCGCGCGCGAACTGGAGGCCGCCGGGACCGACATCGAGTACGCGGGCGGGCGCTTTGCGGTGCGCGGCACCGACCTCGGCATCGGCCTGTTCGAGCTCGCGGGGCGCCAAGCCGACCAGCGCATCTTCGTCGACTCGACCAGCAGCGTCGCGGGGCCGACCTGGCCGAACGGCTGCCATGTCTGCGAGGTCGAGATCGATCCGCAGACCGGCACGGTCGAAGTGGTCGCCTATGCGTCGGTGAACGACGTGGGCCGCGTCGTCAATCCGCTGATCGTGCGCGGCCAGCTCGACGGCGGCGCGGTGCAGGGCATCGGCCAGGCGCTGTTCGAGCAGGTGCTGTACGACGCCGACAGCGGCCAGCTCGTCACCGGCAGCCTGATGGACTACGCCGCGCCGCACGCCGACGAGGCGCCGCCGTTCCTGCACACCGAGATGGACGAATCGACGCCCTGCCTGAACAACCCGATGGGCGTGAAGGGCGTCGGCGAACTCGGCACGATCGGCGCGGTGCCCTGCGTCGTGAACGCGGTCGCCGACGCGCTCGCGCGCAATGGCCACGCCGCGCAGGCGCCGGGCCTCACGATGCCGCTGACGCCGGCGAAGGTGTGGGCGCTGCTGCAGGGCGCTTGAACTTGCCTTCAACACAGACGCTGCCCGGCATGCAAATGATCACCTGGAACGACTTCACGAAGGTCGAGCTGCGCGTCGGCCGCATCGTCGCCGCCGAAGTGTTCGCCGAGGCGCGCAAGCCCGCTTACAAGCTGCAGGTCGATTTCGGCCCCGAGATCGGCCAGAAGAAATCGAGCGCGCAGCTCACCGCGTTGTACCGGCCCGAGGAACTGGTCGGCCGGCTCGTTGTCGCAGTGGTGAATTTCCCGCCGAAGCAGATCGGTCCGTTCATGTCCGAGTGCCTCGTCACCGGCTTTCACGACGCGCAAGGGCGCGTGACGCTGTGCATGCCCGAGCACGAGGTGCCGCTGGGGACGAGGCTGCTGTGAGCGCGGCGGCTTGTCGCTGGATTCGGCGCTTTGATCACCATCCCATTGCTCGAGATGCCGCAGTTTCAGCGCATCGAAATTTCAAGAGAAATCGGGCTCAAACCATTGTGTAGCAATCGCTATCAGCTACTTTAACGATAGCGATCCGATGCCGTCACCCGCAGCGTGCCTGCCGGCGCCCTCTCCGTCTGCACCCTGTGCCGCCAGCCGATCGGTCCTCTTGCGGCCCATCGGAAATCAGCCGTGCTTGGCAAGGTCCTGCGGATGCACCACCGCTACAAGAAGTCGGTGCGGGAGGTCGCGAAGGCCACGAGCCTGTCGCGCTACACGGTGCGCAAATACCGCCGGGCCGGTAGCTCGTATACGCCCGTCATGCCGTGCTTTACGTCATTCGGCTTCCATGAAGTCGAACGGCTTTGCAGGGACGAACTGGCTCGATGCCTCGCCGGCAAGGATACGGGCCATATCCACCCCGAGATCCAGTTTGCGGACATGCGCGCCTTTGGAGAAGTCGAGCTTCTTCATGTCCACCCAGAAAATGTTGGGTGACGTTGCCGATTCGCCATAGAAGAGCATGCTCTTCTGATCCGCCACCACGCGCCAGCGGGTCGTGGAAAGGTTCGGTGCCTCCGGAAGGCTCACGCCATAAGGCACGGAAGCGTTGCGGATCACGCTGAACACCGCGGCGGCGGCAATCCGAGGGTCGTCGCTTTTGGTGACTGCGTTGATGTAAAAGCCGGCGCGCACGAAACGGTCTTCGGAGCGGCCACTGCCGGGAAGGAATTTGAGGGAGTCGACCGCGCTCCAGTATCTCTGGTTGGCGAGCTGGTCGTCATAGGGCGGGTCGTTCGTCACCACCTGATAGGCGCGGCCATGATGGATGCTCAGCTTTCCGTCGATCCACTCCAGAACGGCACTGTCCCCGGTCGCGTCGGAGAGCGTCAGGTGCAGCGGTGCGAGGCTGCCGGGACGACCGGGGACCTCGCCGCTCACCACCTCCACAGGATGGCTGCGCGTGTATTCGACCGCTTCCGAGACCGTCGCGAACTGATCGAGGTAGAACTGCGCCCAGATCGAAAGCGACATGCGAGGCGTCGTCCCGTCGTCCTTCGGGAATTGCGTCGCGTTGAGCCATAGCAGGCTGGCGTTGAGGCCGGCTTCGTTCATGCCGTCGACCGTCGAGATGTCGTAGCCGGAAACGGCCAGGCTGCCGAACTTCGATGTCCATTCCACCGAACGCGGACCGGCGGCCCCGCTGCGCTTCATCCCGCGGGGAAAAACCCAGAAGTTGCTGACCATGGGATCCTTGAAGTCCATGTTGCGGCCCGTGATGTTCCGCCCGTCAGGTCCCTGATAGACGACCCGCGTGCAGGCCTGGGCTTCGGCGGTCAGCAGCGCCGCAGCGGCGGTCAGGGTAGCGAGAATGCGTGTGAATCGAGACATATTGAACACCAATCCATAAGAAGGCTGCGCGAAACCTTTGCCGATCAGAAATTTCGACAATGAGGGTGTGGAGCTCCAAGAACTGCTGATCGGGGTTGTAGTCTTTGATGCGCATCCGCATTGTTGCAGCCTGCTGGCCGTGATCGAAACCGATACGCGCTTCGTCGGCTCCGGTTTGCTCAACATGCCGCCACTTGCTCACATAGCGCAGATAGCCAACGCCCGCTGAGCAAGGTCGAATGCAATGATCTATACGTCCGGTTTCGAACTGAGCAGCCGTTCGATCGCAGGAATCGAGCAACCGCGCTCGGCCTGAAGCGAATCCACTGCCGTGCTGAATCCAAATTCAGCTCTTGGCCGAACCCTTCCATCCAGTGCAAAGCCGGCTCAGTCGGCTTGCAGGAGC
>JAFECV010000237.1 GCA_018241985.1 Pseudomonadota bacterium
AGTCCCGCGGCGGCGCTGAAGCGCATCAACGCTCATTTCGGCAAGGTCGGCGGCGACTTCTACCGGGCCATGAAGGCGCATGTCGCGCCGAACCGGACCGTTGCCGTCAGCAGTTCGGTGTTCTTTGCGCCCAGGCTGCTGCGCGAGACCGACGCGGTTCCCTGCGCGGCCGTTCATCTGGCGCCGAACGTGATCCGGTCGAACATCAGGCCTGCGCGCTCGGCGCCCCGCTGGATTCATGCCGATTCGCCGAAGGTGGTCAAGCGGCTCGCCTATTGGTACGTCGACAAATTCGTGCTGGACCCCTGCTCGGCGAAGCCGCTCAACCGGCTGCGCGCGGCGCATCGCCTGCCCCCGGTGGCGAGAATCTTCTCCTCCTGGATCAACGAAGCCGATTGCCTGATCGGCCTATTTCCCGACTGGTACGCCGAGCCGCAGCCCGACTGGCCAGCGGAAATAGTGCTGGCGGGCTTTCCGCTGTACGACCATGGCAACCAGGCGCCATTGACCGGCGAACTCGAGGCCTTCCTCACCGCCGGCCCGGCGCCGGTGGCATTTTCGGCCGGCACGGCCAACGCCCATGCGGCAGCGTTCTTCAGAACTTCACTGGAAGTCAGCCGGATCGCGGGCGTCCGCGCGATTCTGCTTTCCAGCTTTGCAGGCCAGGTGCCCGCCGACTTGCCCGATGGCGTGATGCATGTCCGCTACGCACCGTTCGGTGCGCTGCTGCCCAGGCTCGCCGCGTTCGTTCATCACGGCGGCATCGGCTCCACGAGCCAGGCCATGAAAGCGGGCGTGCCGCAACTGATACGGCCTGTCGCGTTCGACCAGTTCGACAACTCCGCACGCGCCGTGCAGCTCGGCGTCGCGCGCGAGCTGCTGCCCAGGCAGTACTCGGCGAGGACCGCAGCCGACACGCTGTCGCGGTTGATGGCAGACGAGCCGTTGCATCAGCGATGCCGCGAAATCGCAGAACGCTTCGCGCAGAACCGCGCCGTCAGCACCGCCTGCGATGCCATCGAGGCGACAGAGCCTACGCCGGCCGACGCATCACGACCAGCTTGCTGACCAGGCGCTGGCAGGTTTCGCCATGCTGGTTCAGCGTGAGCGATTCCACGGTGACGATGCCGCGGTCGGGCTTGGAGCGCGACGGAACGATCTCGACGATGCGGCTGACGACGTGCAGCGTGTCGTCCGGCCGGGTCGGCCGCGGCCACTGCATCTCGATTCCCGCGCCGATGATGCCGTTGCCGAGCGGCACGCTGCCGACCAGCAGCTTCATCGTGATCGCCGCCGTGTGCCAGCCGCTGGCCGACAGGCCCTGGAACAGCGAGTTCTTCGCCGCTTCCGCGTCGAGGTGGAACGGCTGCGGATCGAACTCACGCGCGAAGGCGACGGTCTGCCCGGCATCGAGGCCGTGTTCCGCACTGCGGTACTCGGCACCGACCACGAGATCGTCGAGATACAGCAGTTCGTGCGTTGTCATCCGAGGTTCTCCTGGAAGTGGCTACGATGCCTGCCCCTGCACGAGCATGTTGCAAGAGCGCGGCACGACGGATCATCGTTCAAATCGATTCACCCGGTGCGGATTCGACTTCTTCCAGGAACGAGCCAGCGTCCGCTGCCGCCTGCGGGACCGATCCCGGCGACCATGCGCGTCGCCTCGTAGTCGACTTCTTGACGAAAGCATGACCAACGCAGTGACCGCCCGCATGCGGGCTGGCGTGTCGATGGCAGCCGCCGCGCCGTTGCACGGTACCAATGCGAAGCCTACGTCTGGGCCCATGCCCGCAGTGCCTTCGATCCAGAGTCGGACAGGTCTATGACTTCTACTGAGGTCGTCGCGCGCGCAGTAGCCGAAATCGCGGCCCTGGGGCGACCCATCCAATGCGTCGCAACACCAATATTTAGGAGCCAAATGAAAATAGTTTACTTTGTGGCCTAATTGTACTAAGCTTCCGCGCCGGAACGCCTGTGTTCCCCGTCATGTCGGCTGGCATGCGGACCCATTGTGGAGAAGCGTGGTGAGTGATTCTGAAGATTTGCAGGCTGCCATCCTGGATGAACTCGGCGCTCTGCGCCGAGATATACATGCCAATCCGGAAGCGTCCTTCGGGGAATTCCGTACCGCGAATATCGTTGCGACGCGCCTGCGGGCAGCCGGCATCGAGACCCATGAAGGCATCGGTCGCACGGGCGTCGTCGGAGTCCTGCGCGGCAGGCTCCCTGACAGCGGTATGCGGATCGCGCTGCGTGCCGACATGGATGCCCTGCGCATGAACGAAGAGACCGGCCTCGGCTACGCATCGCGCCGCATGGGGGTCTTTCATGGATGCGGGCACGACGGGCACACCACCATGCTGATTGGCGCGGCCGAGCGGTTGGCGCGGACACGCAATTTCGCAGGAGCGGTCAACTTTGTCTTTCAGCCGGCCGAAGAACAGATCGCCGGCGCCCAGGCCATGATCGACGATGGTCTGTTCGAGCGCTTCCCGTGCAGCGAGATCTACGCCGTTCACAACATGCCCCGCTTCCGTGCGGGACAGATCGCGATCAAGCCGGGCGTGGTTCTTGCCGCCGGCGACCAGTTCGAGATTGCCATCAAGGGTGTCGGCGGCCATGGAGCGGCACCGCATCTGGCGCAGGATGCCCTGGTGGCGCTCGGTCAGTTGATTGTCGGGGCACAGGCCATCGTCAGCCGCAATGTGGATCCAGCCGACATGGCTGTGCTGAGCTTCGGCAGCGTTGCGGGAGGCCAGGCTTCCAACGTGCTGCCCGAGTTGGCCACGGCCAGCGGAACCATCCGCACGTACAGGGAAGAGACCCGAATCCTGGTGAAGAGACGGCTGCGCGAGATGTGCGCCGGTATCGCCGTGGCCACAAATACGCAGATCGACCTCGAGTTTCCGATCGGCTGCCCCGCCACCGTCAACCATCCCGAGCAGGCTGAGTTCGCCGGGAACGTGGCGGATGAAGTCGTCTCGCCCGGGAATGTGCTGCGCGAATTCGATTCGATGATGAACTCCGAGGACTTCGCAGTGATGCTGCAGCACAAACCGGGCGCCTACATGTTGCTGGGACAGGACGGCATGCCGTGCCATCACCCGCAATTCGACTTCAACGACCGAATCCTTCCGGTCGGCATCTCGCTCTTCGTGCGCTTGGTCGAGAAGCGCCTGGCCGCTGCGGATCGACAAGGAGCCCTGGCATGATCTCCACCTCTTCCGATGCGGGCAAAGGCCGAAGCACGGTCTACAACATCTTCATCGCGTCATTTGGCAACGCGCTGGAATGGTTCGACTTCGTTGTCTACGGCTTTTTCGCCCCGGTGATCGCGAAGGTGTTCTTTCCGACCGGTGACCAATTCACCTCGCTATTGCTGGCAACCGCGAGCTTCGGCGTGCCCTTCCTGATCCGTCCACTGGGCGCACTTGTAATCGGCCGTTACGCCGACCGGGCAGGCAGAAAACCCGCGCTCACGCTGACCGTGCTCTTGATGCTGGTCGGCACGCTCATCATCGCGCTGACGCCGTCGTTTGCGACCATTGGCGTCTTCGCGCCCGCGCTGGTCGTGCTGGCACGCTTCATCCAGGGTTTCTCTGCAGGCGGCGAGTTTGGCAGCGCAGCAGCTTATCTGACCGAGCAAAGCACCACACGCCGCGGCTACTTCGGCAGTTGGCAGTTCGCAAGCCAAAGCGTGACCTCGATCCTGGCGGCCGGTGTGGTCTGGGCGATCTATGCCAACTTCACGCCCGCCGAGATCCAGGCCTGGGCCTGGCGGTTGCCCTTTTTGTTCGGGCTCCTTATCGGTCCAGTAGGCCTGGTCATGCGGCGCTTCATGCGGGAGTCGGAAGAGTTCATCGCGGCCAAGAGGGCTCCGAAGCCCGAGCCGCCCAGGACCGCGACTGCAGGCCTTTGGCGGGGTATCCTGGCCACCGCTGGTCTAGTGGCCGCGGGCACGGTCAGCGCCTACGTCCTAATCCTGTACCTGCCGACCTTCGCCATCACACAGCTTCATCTGCCGCCGACGCTCGCTCAAAGCTCTGCGACGATTGGCGCCGTGCTGTCACTGCTCGCCTTGCCACTGGCCGGCGCTCTGTCGGATCGGGTGAACAGACTCCGGCTGATGCAGACGGGTCTGGTTCTGACCAGCGTCGCGATCTTGCCGCTCTTTGCCTGGCTCCTGGCGAACCCGAGCTTCCCCAGGCTGCTCGTCTGCCAGTTGGTGATGGCGCTGACTCTCTCGCTCTACACCGGCCCACTGCCTGCACTGATGGCCGAAGTCTTCCCCTTGCGTCAACGGACCTTTGGCATGTCTGTTGGCTACAATTTGGCGGTCGTGGTATTCGGTGGTTTCTCGCCAATGGTCCTTACCGCGCTGATTCATGAGACGAATTCCGACATGGCGCCGGCTTGGTATGTCTTGATGGCGGCTTTGATCTCGATCGCAAGCATTTCCTCGATCGCGGCCAGACGCAAGAA
>JAFECV010000238.1 GCA_018241985.1 Pseudomonadota bacterium
GACTACGCGCTCGGCCTTCCGCTGGACCAGGCGTATGCGGGCATCTCGGCGACCGACGCGACCTACCGCGAATCGGCGCTCGAATTCATGACGCCGCCGGACCCGACGATGCACGGCTTCGTGTCGCACGGCGGCCGGATCATCGTGTTCCACGGCACGGCCGACCCGGTGTTCTCGGTACAGGACACGCTGCAATGGTGGCAGCGCATGCAGGCGGCCTACGGGCCGGCTGCCGACCGCTCGGTGCGGCTGTACCTGGTACCCGGGATGAACCACAGCCGCGGCGGCCCGGCGACGGATCAGATGGACATGTTCGACGCGCTGGTCGCATGGGTCGAACAAGGCAAGGCGCCCGGCGCGATCGTGGCGCGAGCGCGCGGCGCCGGCTCGGCCGTGCCCAACCCCGACGTTCCCGCGAACTGGAGCCCGACCCGCACGCGGCTGCTGTGCCCCTATCCGCAGGTCGCGCGCTACGCGGGCGCGGGCGATCCGGAAGCCGCGGCGAGCTTCCATTGCGCCGCGCCGGTCAGGTAGAGTGGCGGTAACGCCCACTCCTCTTACTTCCACCACCGATGCCCGCCGACGAATCCGCTCACCACGTCACCAAGATCGACGCGAGCTACCTCGAGTCGCTGGTCGGCTACAACGCGCGGCGCGCGGCGCTTGCGATCATCGACCGGTTCCTGGAGCAGATGGCGGTGTACAAGCTGCGGCCGGTCGACTTTTCGGTGCTGTCGCTGATCACCCACAACCCGGGCATCACGTCGCGCCAGCTTTGCAGCACGCTGGCGATCCAGCCGCCGAACCTGGTCGGGATGATCCAGGCGCTGGAAAAGCGCGAACTGGTGCAGCGGCGCCCGCATCCGCACGACGGACGGGCGATCGGCCTGCACCTGACCGCGGCCGGCGCGAAGCTGATGCAGGACGCCGAGCGGACCGCCAGCGAGGTCGAGCTGGCCGCGACGCACCGGCTCAGCAGCACGGAGCGGAAAACCCTGATGCGGCTTCTGCAAAAAATCTATATATAGCAAGCTTTGGAGCCGTAGTGGCTCGGAGCCCACGCGGTTCGGTCGCCGGCAGCTATTAAACTCGTAGCATTTCGGAAACTGCGCTATATTCACGGCACCCTGCCGGCGCTTGGTCAGCGCCCGACCCCCCACCCAAGAAATACACGCCCTCCGAGGAGATCGCCGAATGAGTTCGAAGGACAACCATGCCGTCAGCCAGCTGCTGAGCCTGCTGGAGTCGCGCTACGCGATGCGCGTGCTGTGGGCGCTGCGCGACGGCCATGCGCAGACCTTCCGCCTGCTGCAGGACAGCGTCGGCGGCATCACGCCGAACACGCTGAATACGCGGATCAAGGAGTTGCGCGAGGCCGGGCTGCTGACGCACGGCGGCGACGGCTACGGCGTGACGGCCTCGGGGGCCGACCTGCTCAAGCGCCTGAGCGACCTGCAGGCGTTCGCCGGGCGTTGGGCGACGAGCCAGGCGAAGAAGAAGTAGCCGCTCCCGGCTGCCCTCGGCCCGCGGCCAGGGTTGCTCGACGCGCAGACAGGCATCGCCTGTCTTTTTTTTCGGCAGCCCGCCCGCCCCCGGGCGCTCGGCAGTGCTTATGATCACGGTCTGGCCGCCTTGGTCGCTCTGGGCCGCTTGTCACGGTCCTGCACCGTCGGCAGGGCGCCACGGCCCGCGGGTCGGAACGGCGCAGCGGGCCGGACCGGGTCCGCACGGGCGGCGCCGGTGGACCCCCGAGGTCCGGCCGGACTTGAAATCCGATGCGCCGCCCCAAGGTGGCAGACGCAGACGCTCAACGCAACTTTTCGATTCCAGCATGTCCGAACCGAAGAACACCGCCCCACCCTCCCCAAAGCATCCCACCGAGATCGATCGGAGCGTCGAGCCCACGCTGTCGGGCGAGCCCCTGACCGGCGACCTGGCCGGCGACGACGCCGCGGCGCAGAACGATATGGCCGGCGTGCAGGAGGAGATGGCCGCGCTCAAGACCAAGCTCGCCGAGCTCTCCGATCATTTCCTGCGCGCCAAGGCCGAAACCGAGAACGCCCGCCGCCGAGCGGACGAGGAGATCGCGAAGGCGCGCAAGTTCGCGCTCGAGAGCTTTGCCGAGAGCCTGCTGCCGGTGCTCGACAGCCTGGAAGCCGGGCTCTCGGTGCAGGATGCGACGCTGGAGCAGATCCGCGAGGGCACCGAGGCCACGCTGCGCCAGCTCAAGGCGGCGCTGGCGCGCAACCAGGTGCTCGAGGTGAATCCGGCGCGCGGCGAGCGCTTCGATCCGCACCGCCACCAGGCGATCAGCGTGGTGCCGGCGGACCAGGAAGCGAACACCGTGGTCAGCCTGATGCAGAAGGGCTACACCATCGCCGACCGGGTGATCCGCCCTGCGCTGGTCACGGTCGCGGCGCCGAAATGAAGCACCGAAATGACGGCTCGCCTGCCTTGAAGTCGGACGACTTATCCACACGTTACCGGTAATCGGTCCAACAGATATTTTCAATTTCCGGAGAACCCACATGGCAAAAATCATCGGCATCGACCTGGGCACGACCAATTCCTGCGTCGCGATCATGGAAGGCAACTCGACCAAGGTGATCGAGAACTCGGAAGGCGCGCGCACCACGCCGTCGATCATCGCGTACCAGGAGGACGGCGAGGTGCTGGTCGGCGCCTCCGCCAAGCGCCAGGCCGTGACGAATCCGAAGAACACGCTGTACGCGGTGAAGCGGCTGATCGGCCGCAAGTTCGTCGAGAAGGAAGTGCAGAAGGACATCAACCTGATGCCCTACAAGATCATCGCGGCCGACAACGGCGACGCCTGGGTCGAGGTGCGCGGCAAGAAGCTCGCGCCGCCGCAGGTCAGCGCCGAGGTGCTGCGCAAGATGAAGAAGACCGCCGAAGACTATCTCGGCGAGCCGGTCACCGAGGCCGTGATCACGGTGCCCGCGTACTTCAACGACAGCCAGCGCCAGGCCACCAAGGACGCCGGCCGCATCGCCGGCCTGGACGTCAAGCGCATCATCAACGAGCCGACCGCGGCCGCGCTCGCGTTCGGCCTGGACAAGATGGAAAAGGGCGACCGCAAGATCGCGGTCTATGACCTGGGCGGCGGCACCTTCGACATCTCGATCATCGAGATCGCCGACGTCGACGGCGAGAAGCAGTTCGAGGTGCTGTCGACCAACGGCGACACCTTCCTCGGCGGCGAGGACTTCGACCAGCGCATCATCGACTACATCATTTCCGAGTTCAAGAAGGACCAGGGCGTCGACCTGTCGAAGGACGTGCTCGCGCTGCAGCGGCTCAAGGAAGCCGCCGAGAAGGCGAAGATCGAACTCTCGAACAGCGCGCAGACCGACATCAACCTGCCGTACATCACGGCCGATGCGACCGGCCCGCGGCACCTGAACATCAAGCTCACGCGCGCCAAGCTGGAAGCGCTGGTGGAAGACCTGATCGAACGCACGATCGATCCCTGCCGCACCGCGATCAAGGACGCCGGCGTGTCGGTGTCCGAGATCAACGACGTGATCCTGGTCGGCGGCCAGACCCGCATGCCCAAGGTGCAGGACAAGGTCAAGGAATTCTTCGGCAAGGATCCGCGCAAGGACGTGAACCCGGACGAGGCGGTGGCCGCAGGCGCCGCGGTGCAGGGCCAGGTCCTGGGCGGCGACCGCAAGGACGTGCTGCTGCTCGACGTGACGCCGCTGTCGCTCGGGATCGAGACCCTGGGCGGCGTGATGACCAAGATGATCACCAAGAACACAACGATCCCGACCAAGTTCGCGCAGACCTTCTCGACCGCCGACGACAACCAGCCGGCGGTGACGATCAAGGTGTTCCAGGGCGAACGCGAGATGGCGGTCGGCAACAAGCTGCTCGGCGAGTTCAACCTGGAGGGCATCCCGCCGGCGCCGCGCGGCCTGCCGCAGATCGAGGTCTCGTTCGATATCGACGCGAACGGCATCCTGCACGTCGGCGCGAAGGACAAGGGCACCGGCAAGGAGAACAAGATCACGATCAAGGCCAATTCGGGCCTGTCGGAAGCCGAGATCCAGCAGATGGTCAAGGACGCGGAACTGAACGCCGCCGAGGACCACAAGAAGCTCGAGCTGGTGCAGGCGCGCAACCAGGGCGAAGCGATGGCGCACAGCGCGCGCAAGAGCCTGGCCGAATACGGCGACAAGCTCGATGCCGCCGAGAAGGAAAAGATCGAGGCCGCGCTCAAGGAGCTCGACGAAACGCTCAAGGGCGAAGACAAGGCTGCGATCGAAGCCAAGACCGAGGCGCTGACCGCCGCGAGCCAGAAGCTCGGCGAGAAGATGTACGCCGACATGCAGGCGGCGCAGCAGGCCGCGGCCGCCGCGGCGCGGGCGGTGGTGGCGGCGCGCAGCAGGCGTCGCCGCCGCCCCCGGGCGACGACAACGTGGTCGATGCCGAGGTGAAGGAAGTGAAGA
>JAFECV010000239.1 GCA_018241985.1 Pseudomonadota bacterium
GAGCGGCGGCTGCGCCTGCTCGGCGTGCGCGCCGGCTCGCTGCAAAAACGCGCCGGCGCGCTGGAATATGAAAGAAATACGGCGCAAGCCATTGATACATATGCTTCAGTAGCTATCGATACAGGAGCCGGCACCACTCGGCTGTTTTGACTACAGGCGCCATCGACCTCGCTTCGCAAGCTCTCGTACAGGCCCGTCGGCCCCAGCAGGATGTTCTTCAGGCCCTCACGTTCACGCGAGTTTCAAGCGCTTCTTGTGCCGCGCCATCCGCTTGCGCGCGGCATCCAGTTCGCCGTCGAGTGCTGGTGCGCTGGCGATCCGGTGCTCGATGATGGTCATGTCGAGCAGCCCCGCCTGCAGGCCGGCGCGCAACCAACGCAGATCGCGGTCTTCGCCGCGGATGTACTTGGAAACCGCGACGTCGTTGGGATCGACGAAAAATGCCTTGACGTCGCCAAAATCAAGCAGCGTCAGCCGGCCCCGCCAGCCCTCGGGGAACGACGGTAAGTTGGGAGACACGGGATCGAGGTAGTAGCCGAATTCGTCCTCGAACGCGGAACCCTGTCCAAGCGCCTCGGCCAATTCGCCGGTTCGCTTGGGGTCGTTTTTCAGGAAGGCGTCCACATCGATGGACGTCACCATGGTGTTTGGAGGCTGCTTCACCGCGCCAAGAATGGCCAGCGAGCCGACGATCACGAATTCGGCGTGCGCAATCCGCGCCTTCGCCTTCCCCAGCAGCGCATGGAGCTGCTCGCGGTTCAACGCACTTCCCGCATCAGGAACGAGAACGGCGTGTTCTGCATCATGCCCAGCGCTTGGCGTTCGGAGGCCTGGAGCACCCGCTGCTTGAAGACTTCGCTGTCACCCGAATTCACCACCTGCGACCAAAAACGGATGTAGTAGTCGCTGCACAGCTGACCCTGCTTCCACAGTCCGATGCGCGCGCGCGCGCGCCGCAGGATCTCGTCCTTGCGCTCCGACTGGAGCTGTTCGTGCACGTAGCGATGGAACGCCCGCAGCGTCGAATCCTGTGCTCGCTTGTGCTGGCGGGCCTCGAGCTTCTGGGCTTGCATGCGGGCGGTCCTGAACGGGGTCAAGTCGGATGGACGGGCGATTTCAAATGGTAGCAGCGGACCGTGGGGCTGGCCATGGTACGCCTTGTAGTCGGACTGCTTGAGTCGCCGCGAGCAGATCGGCGACGGACCAGTGAGGGGCGAGAGCGCAGGCTGGGGCAGCGCCGATCAATCCACCAGTGCCGAGTAGACCAACTGCCGCAGCTGGGTGCGGATCGGGTGCGTGCTCGACGGCAGCAACTGCGTCATGAAGATCGCCGTGATCTGTTCGACCGGATCGACCCAGAACGCGGTGCTGGCGGCGCCGCCCCAGGCGTACTCGCCCTTCGTGCCCAGCGTTCCGGCCGCGATCGGGTCCTGCAGCACGGAGAACCCGAGGCCGAATCCCTGGCCGTCGAACTTGACTTCGGCGAACAGCGGAATGCCGAACTGCGTCAGGTCCTGCCCGCCGGGCAGCGAGTTGGTCGTCATGTGGCGCAGCGTGCGGCTGCCCAGGATGCGCTTGCCATCGAGTTCACCGCCGCGCAGCAGCATCTGCGTGAAGCGGTGGTAGTCGGCGGTGGTGGACAGCAGCCCGCCGCCGCCCGAGAGGAAGCTGATCTCCCCGCGCGCCGCGTTGCCGAAGTCGTCGTTGCGCGTGGCCACGCCCTTTTCGTTCGGGATGTACAGCGCGCCGAGCCGCTCGCCCAGGTCGCCGCGCAGCGTGAACGAGGTGTCGACCATGCCGAGCGGCTTGAAGAGGCGCTGCTCGAAGAATTCGGCCAGGCTCTGCCCCGAGATCACCTCGACCAGCCGGCCGAGCACGTCGGTCGCCACCGAATAATTCCAGCGCGAGCCGGGATCGAAGCGCAGCGGCAGCCGCGCCCAGTCCTGCACGCATTGCGCCAGCGTGTGGCCCTTGGGCGCGCCCCATTCGTAGCCGGCGTTGCGGTAGATCTCGTCCTGGATGTGGACGTGGTGAAAGCCGTAGGTCAGGCCCGAGGTGTGGTTGAGCAGATGAACGACGCGGATCGGCTCGGTCGCCGGCCGCGTCACGGGTTTGAGCGCTGTCCCGCCTTCGAGCACGCGCATCTGCGCGAACGCCGGGATGTATTTGGCGAGCGGGTCGGTCAGCTCGAAACGGCCTTCCTCGTACAGCATCATCGCCGCGACCGAGGTGATCGGCTTGGTCATCGAGTAGATGCGGAACACCGTGTCGTCCTCGATCGGCAGCTTGTTCTCGACATCGCGCCAGCCGTAGTTCTCGCGATACGCGATCTCGCCGCGGCGGCTGACCTGCACCTGCCAGCCGGGCAGGCGCCCGTCGTCGACATAGGCGGCAAAGTGGCGCCGGATGTTGGCGAGGCGCGCTGGATCGAAACCAAGCTTGGACACGGGGACTCCTCGGGTGATGGTTGGATTTGCCCCATCGTAAACCACGCTGTGATCCCGATACGTCGCCAAGGTGCGCAGGCCGCGGGCGCGGCGCCTGAGGAAACGCCGCGCACGCTATTCCCCTGGCCGCGCGAGAATCGCCGTTGCCACCGTTGCAACCCGCCCTCCTCCACCTTCAGCCCCGCGCACCCCCATGAGCTCGACCGCCTCCGCCTGCCTGCAACTCACTGTCGCCGATCGCATCGCCCATCTGGTGCTCGACCGTCCCGAGGCGATGAACACCATGAACCCCCGGTTCTGGCGCGAACTGGACGATGCGCTGACGCGCCTGCACTTGAGCGGCGAGGCGCGCGCGCTGGTGATCTCCAGCACCGGCCGGCACTTCTCGGCCGGCATGGCGCTCGACGTGTTCGGCGGCGCGATCCGGATGGACGACGCCAGCCCCGAGGGGCGCGCCGCGATCTTCGACCTGCTCGCCGACATGCAGGCCACGTTCGGCAAGCTCGAGACGCTGCGCATCCCGGTGATCGCGGCGATCCAGGGCGGCTGCATCGGCGGCGCAGTCGACCTGGTCAGCGCCTGCTGCATCCGCTACGCGACGCGCGACGCGTTCTTCTGCATCCAGGAGATCAACATCGGCATCGTCGCCGACCTCGGCACGCTGCAGCGCCTGCCGAAGCTGATCCCGCTCGGGCTGGTGAAGGAACTCGCGTACACCGGCCGGCGCCTCGGCGCCGAGCGCGCGCTCGCCTGCGGACTGGTGAACGAGCTGTTCGACACGCCCGAGGCGATGCTGGCCGCTGCGCTCGAGTGCGCGCGCGAGATCGCCGCCAAGCCGCCGGTCGCGATCTGGGGCACGAAGCAGGCGATCCACTACGCGCGCGACCATGCGGTCGACGACGCGCTGCGCCAGATGGGCTGGGTGCAGGGCGCGATCTGGAGCAACGCCCAGGTGCAGGAGGCGGTGCAGGCGATGAAGGAGAAGCGCGCGGGCCGGCATCCGGACCTGGCGCCGCTGCAATCCTTCAAGGAAATCGGCCACTAGCGCTTGATTTGTCTTCGCTTGTAGCTACTATTTTGATAGCTATCTACTGCCGCGCGGTGCGCACGTTAGGCGGCAGCCGGCGCGGATGGCTGGTGCGCAGCGGATTGATGTCGAGCCCGCCGCGCCGGGTGTAGCGCGCGTACACCGTGAGCCGGGTCGGCCGGCAGCGGGTCCACAGGTCCATGAAGATGCGCTCGGCGCATTGCTCGTGAAAGCCGGCGTGGTTGCGAAAGCTCACCAGGTAGCGCAGCAGTCCGGCCTGCTCGATCTGCGGGCCGTCGTAGCCGATCTGCACGCTGCCCCAGTCGGGCTGGCCGGTGACCGGGCAGTTGCTGCGCAGCAGGTTGCTCACCAGCACCTCGCTGACCGGCTGCTCGTCGAACGCGGCGCACAAATACTCCGGCGCCGGCGTGTAGCGATCGCAGTCGATGTCGAGCCGGTCCAGGCTCAGGCCGTCGAGTTCGGCGAGCGCCTCCTGGTCGAACCGATCGGGCGTGACGAGGCGCACGCCGACCGACGACTGCACCGGCGCGTCGCCCCACAGCCGCGCGTTCAGGTCGGCGCGCAGGCGCTCGCGCACCGCGTCGGCGTCGGCGAACGCGGTGTTCGCGAAGCTCCCCAGGTACAGCTTGAACGACTTGCTCTCGATCAGGTTGGGCGACTCGCACGGCACGACGAAATGCGCGATCGCGAGCTGCGGCTTGCCGCGCGCATTCAGCCAGCTCAGTTCGAACGCGGTCCAGAGATCCGCGCCGACGAACGGCGGCGTGCCGGCGATGCCGATCGCCGCGCGCGCCGGCGCGCGTGCGATGGGGAACAGCAGCCCGGCGTCGTAGTGGTCGACCAACGGCGTCGGCTTGCCGAGCGGGGAAGCGTCGGCGTCACTCACGTCGCACGAAACGGGGTCGAGTGGCCGCGGAGCAGGCCGTTCGCGGGCACCCGCGGAGCCGGCTTGGCCGG
>JAFECV010000023.1 GCA_018241985.1 Pseudomonadota bacterium
ACCGGGCATTTGTCCGCGACCCGCTGCAGATCCTGCAGCTGCGCGTCGCTGAGCTCGCCACCGACGCTGAGCCTGGCCACGAGCCGGTAGACGCCGGCGCGCTCGGCGGAGTTGTCGCGTTCGATCGTGGTCCGCAGCTCGCCCACCGGAATGCCCCTGCGCCGCGCGTACCACATCAGCGTCAGTGCCTTGCAGGCCGCGAGCGCGGCGTCGTACAGGTCATGCGGATCGGGGCCGGCGTCCGTGCCGCCCTCGGCGACACTGCCGTCGGCAACCAGCGCGTGATCGCGGATATGCACCGATTGCGCCATCGGCGCGAATCCGGCCTCGGTGCGCTGGCGTTCGAGCCTGATGGTCATCGCGATCTCCTGTGAATGATTTCGAGTCTACGTCGATATCACCGACGCGACCCGTCCAGGCTCCAGGCGCCGGCACCGAAGGCGACGAGGGACAGCAGGCCGCCGGCGATCGCGAGGTTCTTGTAGAAATTGATCTTCTGCATCATCACCTGCGCCGCGCCCGCGTCCCAGTAGTTGTGAAAGAAGATCGCGGCGGCGACGGTGAAGATCGCCAGCAGCAACGCCGAGATCCGCGTCTTGTAGCCGAACAGCACCAGGAGGCCCAGGCCGAGCTCGCAAAAGACCGCGATCACCGCGCCGAGCGACGGCAGCGGCAATCCGCGCGACGCGATGTAGCCGGTGGTGCCGGAGAACGCGAGCGCCTTGCCGACGCCGGATGGAACGAACAGCACGGCGATCAGCACGCGGCCGACGAAGCTGGCGAGGTTTTGAAGACTGTTGGGCATCGAATGTCCTTTTGGAGTGGAGTGAAGTGGAGGGAATGGTTCAGGGATCGAAGGCGCGGCAGCGCGCCACGCCGGGCTATGCGCTCAGGTCGAACACCAGCACCTCGGCGTCCTGGCCGTGGTCCAGCGTCAGCCGCTCTTCCTGCTCGATCAGCACGGCGTCGCCGCCCGCGAGATCGCGGCCATTGACCCGCAGCGCGCCGCGCACCAGGTGCACATAGGCCTTGCGCGCGGGGTCGAGCGCGAGCTGCGCGGACTCCGGCCCGTCGAACAGACCGGCACGAACGCGCGCGTCCGCGTGGATCGTCACCGAGCCGTCGGCGCCATCGGGCGACGCGATCAGGCGCAGGCGCCCGCGCTTGGCCGCATCGGCGAAGGTCTTCTGCTCGTAGCCCGGCGTGATGCCGAGCGCGTTCGGCTCGATCCAGATCTGCAGGAAATGGGTGAGCCGGTCCTGCGCGTGGTTGAACTCGCTGTGCTGCACGCCGGTGCCGGCGCTCATGCGCTGCACGTCGCCGGGCGGAATCGTCTCGACGTTGCCCATCGTGTCGCGGTGCGCCAGCTCGCCCGACAGCACGTAGCTGATGATTTCCATGTCGCGGTGGCCGTGCGTGCCGAAGCCCATGCCGGGCGCGACGCGGTCCTCGTTGATCACGCGCAGGTTGCCCCAGCCCATGTGCGCCGGGTCGTAGTAGCCGGCGAACGAGAAGCTGTGGAACGACTTGAGCCAGCCGTGGTCGGCATAGCCCCGGTCCTGCGATTTGCGAAGCGTGAGCACGTGAAACTCCTTGTCTGCGATGCCCGCTACTTTAGGCACGATAGCCGCTTGCACCAGAGGCGCCAATCGATGACATCATTCGATACATTCGAATGATCGAAGTTTCAAAATGCAAAAACCTCGCGACGTGCTGACGCCCGACACCTTCGCGATGCTGCAGGCGATCGCATCGAACGGCAGCTTCGCGCAGGCCGCGCGTGCGCTCGGCCTGGTGCCCAGCACGCTGAGCTGGCGCGTGCGCCAGGTCGAGGACGCGCTCGATGCGCTGCTGTTCGACCGCAGCGCGCGCCAGGCCCGGCTCACCGAGGCCGGGCGCGAACTGCTGCGCGAGGGCGCGCGGCTGCTCGGCGAGATCGACGCGGTGGCGAACCGCGTGCGCCGCGTCGCGACCGGCTGGGAACCGCAGCTCACGCTCTCGGTCGACAGCGCGATCGCCGACGCGACGGTGCTGGAACTGTGCGAGGCCTTTCTGGCGCCGGATCCGCCGACCGCGCTGAAACTGCGCGAGGAAGCGCTGTCGGGAACGCTGCAGACGCTCGTCACGGGCCAGGCCGACCTGGCGATCGGCGTCGTGCTCGACGCGCAGACCCACCCCGGCATTCACAGCAAACCGCTGGGGCAGATGCGCTTCGTGTTCGCGGTCGCGCCGCACCATCCGCTCGCGCACGCGTCCGAGCCGCTGGCCGACGAGCTGATCCGGCACCATCGCGCGGTCGCGGTGGCCGACTCGGTCGCCGGCGGCGACGGCCTGACCTTCGGCCTGCTCGCCGGACAGCCGGTGTTCACCGTTCCGACGATCCAGGCCAAGCTGCACGCGCAGCTGCGCGGCCTCGGCGCCGGGTTCCTGCCCGAGCCGCTGGCGCGCCCCTACATCGAAGCCGGCCATCTGGTGATGCGCCAGCTCGAGCGGCCGGCCCGGATGGCGCGCCTCAGCTACGCCTGGTGCAGCGCGCCGCAGTCGCGCCCCGGGCGCGCGCTGCAGTGGTGGCTCGACCGGCTCGAGCAGCCGACCACGCGCAGCGCGCTGCTCGACCGGTGGCGGCAGGGCGAACAGGGCGCGGCCGGAACTGGTCTTCGCGCACCGGCACGGCCCAGCCGACAGGCAGAGCCGCATTGAGCATCGGCATGGCAGGCTACATCGGCCGCTTCGCACCGTCTACGACCGGGCCGCTGCACGCCGGCTCGCTGGTCGCGGCGCTCGCGAGCTGGCTCGACGCCCGCGCGCACGGCGGGCGCTGGCTGGTGCGGATCGAGGACGTCGACCGCCCGCGCTGCGTGCCGGGCGCGGACCGCGCGATCCTCGCGCAACTGGCGGCCTGCGGCCTGCTGCCCGATGCGCCGCCGCTCCATCAATCGCAGCGCGGCACGCGCTACCGGCAGGCGCTCGATGCGCTGCTCGCCGCCGGGCACGCCTACCCCTGCGGCTGCTCGCGGCGCGACATCGAAACGGCGCTCGCAAAGGCCGGCCAGCCGCGGCCGCGCGGCAGCGAACTGGTCTACCCCGGCACCTGCCGCGGCGGACTGCAGGGCAAGCCGGCACGCGCATGGCGCTTCCGGATTCCGGATTCGATGCCAAATGGGGCTGCAGCCGGCATATCTTCTTCACGACATGCTACGTTTTCAGTAGCAAACGACGAAGGGGACGAACTCGACTGGTTCGACCGCCGGCTTGGGAGTCAGCGCCAGAACGTCGCGCGCGAAGTCGGCGACTTCGTGCTGCTGCGCGCCGACGGCCTGTGGGCGTACCAGCTCGCGGTGGTGGTCGACGATGCGGACCAAGGCGTGACCGACGTGGTGCGCGGCGCCGATCTGGCCGACAACACGCCGCGCCAGATCCTGCTGCAGCGCGCGCTCCAGGTCCCGACGCCGCGCTACCTGCACACGCCGCTGGTGCTCGGTGCGAACGGCGAGAAGCTGTCGAAGCAGAACGGCGCGCGCGCGATCGAAACCGGCATGCCCGCTGCGGCACATGCAGCGCTCGCCACGGCGGCCGCAGTGCTGGGCCTGCCGCCGCACGCCGGGCCGACCGCGGCGGCGCTGGCCGCGTGGGTGGACGCGTGGCGCGCTCTCTACAATCCGCGCTCGCAATGAACCGTGACGACCTTCCTCCGAGCCCGAGCGCCGACCCCAGCGACGCCGATCCGCGCCGCCGCGGCATCCGCAGCTTCGTGCTGCGCGCCGGACGCACGACCCGCGGCCAGGCGCGCGCGATGCAGGACCTCGGCCCGGCGTACTTGCTGCCGTACACGGGACAGCCGCTGGATCTGGCCGCGGCGTTCGGCCGCGCCGCACCGACGATTCTGGAGATCGGCTTCGGCATGGGCGAGGCGACCGCGCAGATCGCGGCGCGGCTGCCGCAGCACGACTTCCTGTGCTGCGAGGTGCACCCGCCGGGCGTCGGCTCGCTGCTGCTGCGGATCGGCGAGCTGGGTCTAACGAACATCCGCATCGTCGCGCACGACGCGGTCGAGGTGGTCGACCACATGCTCGCGCCAGAGAGTCTCGCCGGCGTGCACGTGTACTTTCCGGACCCGTGGCACAAGAAGCGGCACCACAAGCGCCGCTTGATCCAGCCGGCGCTCGTCGCACGGCTCGCGACCCGGATCGCGCCGGGCGGCTACCTGCACTGCGCGACCGACTGGCAGCCCTATGCCGAGCAGATGCTGCAGGTGCTGTCGGACGAGCCGCTGCTGCGCAACCGCGCCGACGCGGGCAGCGGCGGCTTCGTGCCGCGGCCGGACTGGCGAGTGCCGACCAAGTTCGAGCAGCGCGGCCTGCGGCTCGGCCACGGTGTCTGGGACATCTTGTTCGAGCGGGTCTGAGCGGCGCTCAGTGCGGCAGCAGCGCGGCGATCAGCCGCTGCGCCATCGCGCCGGTCCATTGCATCGGCCCCTGCACGCTCTGGCGCGGCCGCCCCGCCGCATCGATCAGCACCGTGGTCGGGAGCCTCTTCACGCCCCATTGGCGCGCGAGCTCGCCGTTCGGATCGAGCAGCACCGGCAGCGCGAGGTGCGATGCATCGACGTAGCCCGCCACGACCGCGCGCGGTTCCCGGTCGGCGATCGTCAGCACGGCTAGCTTCGACGGGCCATAGATCGCCGCGAGGTTCTGCAGCTCGGGCATCTCGGCGCTGCAGGGCCGGCAGCCGCTGGCCCAGAAGTTCAGCAGCACCGCGCGCCCGCGCAGATCGCCCAGGCGCCAGGCATGGCCCTCGAGGTCGACCGCCTCGAGCGCCGGTGTCGGCTGCGTCGGCGGCCACGCGTCGATCTGGTATTCGTAGCGAGATGCACGCGCCCAGACGGGCGCAAAGCCACCGGCCGCGAACCACGCGAATGCGCGCAACAGATCGCGCCGCCGCCCGGAATTTTGAAGAGAATATGGCGCAAGCGGTTGCACCATCTTCACCTTTTGCTATTTAGTTTATAGCGCGCTGGCGGGTGCCGCGCAGCAGGCCCGCTTTGCGCGAAGCCAAGCCCGACATCTGATTCATAGGCGCTCCGCAACCCAGCCTTGCACGCTGGCAAGCGCTTTGGGCAACCCTGCGGCGTCGCTGCCGCCGGCCATTGCAATGTCGGGCTTGCCCCCGCCCTTGCCGCCGACCTGGCTCGCGACGAAATTGACGAGCTCGCCGGCCTTGAGCCGCGACGTGCTGTCGCTCGTCACGCCGGCGGCCAGTTGCACCCTGCCGCCGTCGACCGACGCGAGCACGATCGCCGCGCTCTTGAGCTTGTCCTTGAGCTTGTCCATCGTTTCGCGCAGCGTCTTCGCGTCGGCGCCGTCGAGCCGCGCGGCCAGCACGCGGATCGACCCGCTGCCGCCCTCGACCTGAACCGCCTGCGCCGCCAGCTCGTCGCCTTGGGCTGACGCGAGCCGGCCCTTGAGCGCCGCCAGCTCCCGCTCGAGCGACTTCTGGTGGTCCAGCAACTGCCCGATCCGATCCTGCAACTCGGCTGCCGGCGCCTTGAGCGTCGCTGCCGCCTGCTCGAGCGCGCCCTCGACCTGCTGCAGATAGGCCAGTGCGTTCGCGCCGGTGACCGCCTCGACGCGGCGCACGCCGGCGGCAACCCCCGATTCGGCGACGATCTTGAACAGGCCGATGTCGCCGGTGCGCTGCACGTGCGTGCCGCCGCACAGCTCGCGGCTGGAGCCGATGTCGAGCACGCGCACGGTATCGCCGTACTTCTCGCCGAACAGCATCACCGCGCCGGTTTTCTGCGCGCTCTCGATGTCCATCACCCGCGCCTGCGTCGCCTGGTTCGCGAGGATTTCGGCATTCACGCGGTGCTCGATCTCGGCGATCTGCGCAGGCGTGACCGGCGCGTTGTGCGCGAAGTCGAAGCGCGTCTTCTCCGCGTCGACGAGACTCCCCTTTTGCTGCACGTGCGCGCCCAGCACCTCGCGCAGCGCCTTGTGCATCAGGTGCGTCACGCTGTGGTTGCGCATGGTCGCGGCGCGCAGCATCGTGTCGACCTGGGCCGCGACCGCATCGCCGACCTTGAGCGTGCCGCTTGCCAGCGTGCCGTGGTGCCCGAACACGTCGGCGCGGATCTTCTGCGTATCGGTCACGTCGAAGCGCGCGCCACTCTGTGCACCACTTTGCGCGGCGATCACGCCGCGATCGCCGACCTGGCCGCCGCTTTCCGCGTAGAACGGCGTCACGTCCAGCACCACGACCCCGTGATCGCCGGCATTCAGCTCCAAGACCGGCGTCCCGTCCACGTACAACGCTACG
The DNA here is from genome assembly GCA_018241985.1 of Pseudomonadota bacterium. Lineage (GTDB taxonomy): Bacteria > Pseudomonadota > Gammaproteobacteria > Burkholderiales > Burkholderiaceae_C > Rhodoferax_A. The sequence continues at coordinate 6,316 of JAFECV010000023.1, forward strand.
ATTTTGCTAGCATGCGCGAGTTCGTCGTAGCCGGTGAACCGGTTCGCCGCGCCGCCGTATTCGAGCGCGCGGTCCATCCGGAACTTGCCCGCGGCGCGCGCCTGCGAGCGCTGCCGCTCCATCGCCGCGTCGAAGCCGGCCTCGTCCACCGTCACGCCGCGCTCGCGGCAGACGTCGTTCGTCAGGTCGAGCGGAAAGCCGTAGGTGTCGTGCAGCTTGAACGCGACGTCGCCGGGCAGCAGCTTGGCGTCGCCGGCCAGGGCCGCGTCGAGAATCTGCATGCCGTGCTCGAGCGTCTCGAAGAAGCGCTCCTCCTCGGCGCGCAGCACCTCGGTCACTTGGCTCTGCCCGGCCGCGAGCCGCGGATAGGCGTCGCCCATCAGCGCCACCAGATCGGGCACCAGCCTGTGGAAGAACGGCGCCTTGCAGCCCAGCTTGTAGCCGTGGCGGATCGCGCGGCGGATGATGCGCCGCTGCACGTAGCCGCGCCCTTCGTTGCCGGGGATCACGCCGTCGCTCGCGAGGAACGCGGTCGCGCGGATGTGGTCGGCGATCACCTTCAGCGACGGGTTGGCGAGGTCCTTTGTCTTCGTCTCGCGCGCCGCGGCGCGGATCAGCGTGGCGAACAGGTCGATCTCGTAGTTGCTGTGCACGTGCTGCAGGATCGCCGCCAGCCGCTCCAGGCCCATGCCGGTGTCGACGCAGGGCGCCGGGAGCTTCTTGATGCTGCCGTCCTCCTGCATGTCGAACTGCATGAACACGTGGTTCCAGATCTCGATGTAGCGGTCGCCGTCGGCATCCGGGCTGCCGGGCGGGCCGCCGGCAATGCCCGGGCCGTGGTCGTAAAACACTTCGCTGCACGGGCCGCAGGGGCCGGTGTCGGCCATCATCCAGAAGTTGTCGGACGCGTACTTCGCGCCCTTGTTGTCGCCGATCCGCACCACGCGCTCCGGCGGCAGGCCGATATCCTTCGTCCAGACTTCGTAGGCCTCGTCGTCGTCGATGTAGACCGTCGCCCAGAGCCGGTCGGCCGGCAGCTTGAACACCTCGGTCAGCAGTTCCCAGCCCCAGACCAGGCTCTCGCGCTTGAAGTAGTCGCCGAAGCTCCAGTTGCCCAGCATCTCGAAGAAGGTGTGGTGCCGCGCGGTGTAGCCGACGTTCTCCAGGTCGTTGTGCTTGCCGCCGGCGCGCAGGCAGGCCTGCACCGACGTGGCGCGCACGTAGGGACGGCGGTCGGTGCCGAGGAACACGTCCTTGAACTGCACCATGCCCGAATTGGTGAACATCAGCGTCGGGTCGTTCGCCGGCACCAGCGGGCTCGACGGCACCACCGTGTGCCCCTTCGATGCGAAGAATTCCAGGAAAATCCTGCGGATGTCGGCGACGGTAAAGGGCGAGGTGCTCATGTTTTCATAGTAAGCGTGCCGGCGGACTAGCGGCATGGGAGCGCTTCGCAGCATCGCGGAGATGGAGCCGGTCATTATAGGTTTCGCTCGCCGCGCGGCGAGCAGCGCGCATCAAGCGGGCGCGCTATGCTCTGGAACCTGATCGCAACACGGCACCGCCTTCTCGCGCTCGTCTCCCACGCCATGCGCCGCGGTTGCCGCGCCGATCCGAAAGACCCTTGCACATGGACATGAAAACCTCCCCGCTGTCGCGCCTGAAGGACGCGAGCCTGCTCAAGACCGATGCGCTGATCGACGGCCGATGGGTCCAGGGCGCGAGTCGCTTCGACGTGCACGACCCCGCAACCGGCGCCAGGCTGGCCGACGTGGCCAACCTCGGGGCGGCGGACGCCGAAGCCGCGATCGCCGCGGCGAACGCGGCCTGGCCGGCCTGGCGCGGCCAGACCGCCAAGCAGCGCCACGCGGTGCTGATGAAGTGGTTCCAGCTGCTGATGGCGAACCAGGAGGACCTGGCGACGCTGATGACCGCCGAGCAGGGCAAGCCGCTGGCCGAGGCGCGCGGCGAGGTCGCGTACGGCGCGAGCTTCGTCGAGTGGTTCGCGGAAGAAGCCAAGCGCGTCAACGGCGAGACGCTGTCCACGTACGACAACAACAAGCGCCTGCTGGTGCTGCGCCAGCCGATCGGCGTGTGCGCGGCGATCACGCCGTGGAACTTCCCGCTCGCGATGATCACGCGCAAGGTGGCGCCGGCGCTGGCCGCCGGCTGCACCGTGGTGATCAAGCCGGCGGAGCTGACGCCGCTGACCGCGCTCGCCGCCGCCGAACTCGCGCAGCGCGCCGGCATGCCGGCCGGCGTGCTCAACATGCTGTCGGCCGACGGCGCGAACAGCATCGCGATCGGCAAGGCGCTGTGCGCGAGCGACGTGGTGCGGCACCTCTCGTTCACCGGCTCGACCGAGGTCGGCCGCATCCTGATGGCGCAGTCGGCGCCGACCGTCAAGAAGCTCTCGCTCGAACTCGGCGGCAACGCGCCGTTCATCGTGTTCGACGACGCGGACCTGGACAGCGCGGTCGAGGGCGCGATCGCCAGCAAGTACCGCAACGCCGGCCAGACCTGCGTCTGCTCGAACCGCATCTATGTGCAGGACGGCGTGTACGACCGCTTCGTCGAGAAGTTCAGCGCGAAGGTGAAGGGCTTGAAGGTCGGCAACGGCTTCGAGGACGGCGTGGTGCAGGGCCCGCTGATCGAGGAAGCCGCGCTACAGAAAGTGGAGCGCCATCTGGCCGATGCGCTGGCCAAGGGCGGCAAGGTGCAGACCGGCGGGCACCGTCTTAAAGGCCAGTTCTTCGAGCCGACCGTGGTGTCCGAGGCCAGCGCCGACATGGCCTGCGCGCGCGAGGAGACCTTCGGCCCGTTCGCGCCGGTGTTCCGGTTCAAGACCGAGCAGGAGGCGATCGCCGCGGCGAACGCGACCGAGTTCGGCCTGGCCAGCTACTTCTACAGCCGTGACGTGGGCCGGATCTTCCGCGTCGCGGAAGGGCTGGAATACGGCATGGTCGGCATCAACACCGGCATCATCTCGACCGAGCACGTGCCGTTCGGCGGCGTCAAGCAGTCGGGCCTGGGGCGCGAGGGTTCGAGCCACGGCATGGAAGAATATGTCGAGCTGAAATACCTCTGCCTCGCCGATATCTTGAAATGAACCACCCCCAGTCTTCGCGCACTGCGTGTCGCTTCGCCTACCCCCTTGCAGGGGGCGCACCCAGCGGCCCGGCAAAGCCGGCTCCGCGGGTGCCTGCGCACGGCCTGCTCCGCGGCCACTCGACTCCGTTTCGTGCGACGCGGACGAGCCGGAAAGGATAGACGATGCGCATCCTGCTGGTGGAAGACGAACTCGAGATGGCGTCGTGGCTGATGCGCGGGCTCAAGCAGGGCTCGCTGGTGCCGGACCACGCACCGGACGCCGCGACCGCCGAGGCGCTGATCGCGCGCACCGACTACGACGTGGTGGTGCTCGATCTGCGCCTGCCGGACCGGCATGGCCTGGACCTGCTCGGCGAGTTGCGCGAGCAGGGCTGGCGCACCCCGGTGCTGGTGCTGACCGCGCAGGGTTCGGTGCAGGATCGGGTGCGCGGCCTGAAGGTCGGCGCCGACGACTTCCTGACCAAGCCGTTCGCGCTGGAAGAGCTCGAGGCGCGGCTGGCGGCGCTGGTGCGGCGCAGCCGCGCGCATGCGCATCAGCCGCTGCAATGCGGCTCGCTCTCGTTCGACCCGGACAGCGGCGCGTTCCTGCTCGGCGGCCGCGTGGTCGCGCTGACGCCGCGCGAGCACGCGGCGCTCAGCGCGCTGGTCGCGCGCGGCGGCACGCCGCTGGCGAAGGTCCAGCTCGCGAGCAAGGTGTTTCCGCAGCAGAGCCAGGCCGGCCCGGACGCGATCGAACTCGTGCTGCATCGCCTGCGGCGCAAGCTCGCCGGCAGCGACGTGCGCATCATCACGATCCGCGGTCTGGGCTACATGCTCGAAGCGGTGGCGAATGCCCCCGCAGACAGCTAGGGCCTCGGGCCCTGAACACCCGCGCTGGGGACTGCGCACCAGGGTGCTGGCCCTGCTGCTGCCCTGCCTGTTCGTGCTGCTGGCGATCGACACCTGGTACGACTACCAGGCCGGCTACCAGTTGCTGCAGGACGCGCACGATCAGGCCCTGCTCGAATCGGCCAGCGCGCTCGACGAGCGCATCGCCCCGGGCGGCGACGGCACGATCGGCGTCCAGGAATCGCTCGATCTGCAAACCCTGCTCGAAGGCAGCGGGCCGCCGCGGATCGTGCTGTACGCCGCGTTGACGCCGCTGTCCGAATCCCAGGCTTCCGGACACGCCGCGGCGCCGCCGGGCCCGGCGCGGATGCTGGTCGGCGCCCCCGACCTGCCGACACCGCCCCCCGGCGCGGTGCACGAACGCGGCAGCCTGCGCTACGACGCCCACTACCGCGGCCAGCCGCTGCGTGTGGTGGCGCTGGCGCGCACGCTGCGCGACGGCAGCGGCCGGCCCTACCACCTGCTGGTGCAGGCGGCGCAGGACGATCAACCCCGGCGCGAAGCCTGGATCCATGCACTCGGCGCTGCGCTGCTGCGCGACAGCGCCACCGTCGCCATCGTGCTGCTGCTGGTCTGGTTCGGCGTGAACCATTCGCTGCGGCCGCTCGAACGCCTGCACCGATCGGTGCTGGCGCGCGCGCCGGACGATCTGCGCCCGCTCGATGCGCACGAGCTGCCGCACGAGGTCGCGCCGCTGGTGGTTGCGATCAACCGGCATATCGATGCACGCCAGCAGCTGCTGGCCGAGCAGACGCGCCTGCTCGCGGATGCTTCGCACCAGCTGCGCACGCCGCTGGCGATCATGCTGACCCAGGCCGGCTACGCGCTGCGCGAGCCCGACCCGGCGCTGATGCGCGAGACCCTGCATGCGATCGTCGCGCAGCTGGAACGCAGCCGGCGCCTGTGCGAGCAGTTGCTCGCGCTGGCCCATGCGAACCAGCCGGCCGAGCGCTCGGTCCCGACTGCGACCGCCGACCTGAACCAGGTCGCGCGCGAGGTCACGCTGCAGTACCTGCCGCTCGCGCGCGAAAAGCAGCAGGACCTGGGCTGGGTCGACGCCTGCGACGGCGACGCCCACGGCGACGGCACGGCGACCGGGCCGGACGGCGATGCGGCAGCCGTGCCGGTCGCCGCCGACGCGGCCGAGCTGCACGAGGCGCTGGCGAATCTGGTGCACAACGCGATCCGCTACACGCCGGTGGGCGGCCACATCACGGTGTCGGTGCGGGTCGACCCGGCCGGCGCCTGCGCCGAGGTGCGCGACGACGGCCCCGGCATCGCCGTGGATCGGCGCGCCGGCATGTTCGAACGCTTCGCAAAAGGTTCGGCCGCACCCGACCAGAACGGCGCCGGGCTGGGCCTGCCGATTGCACGCGCCTATGCGCGGCGCAACGGCGGCGAGATCGAACTGGTCGATGGCGACCCGAACGCCGCCGGTGGGCAGGGCCTGGCCGCGCGGCTGCGCTTGCCGGT
>JAFECV010000240.1 GCA_018241985.1 Pseudomonadota bacterium
GCGGTGACCGGCATCGCGACCGCCTACATGGACAGCATCCCGATGGTGATCATCACCGGGCAGGTGCCGACCCACGCGATCGGGCTCGATGCGTTCCAGGAGTGCGACACCGTCGGCATCACGCGCCCGGTGGTCAAGCACAACTTCCTGGTGAAGGACGTGCGGCAACTGGCCGGCGTGATCAAGCAGGCGTTCCACATCGCGCGCACCGGCCGTCCGGGGCCGGTGGTGATCGACATCCCGAAGGACGTGTCGTTCAAGAAGGCGACCTACACCGGCTATCCGGAAACGGTGGCGATGCGGTCGTACAACCCGGTGAAGAAGGGCCATGCCGGGCAGATCCGCAAGGCGGTGCAACTGCTGCTCGGCGCGAAGCGCCCGTATGTCTACAGCGGCGGCGGCGTGGTGCTGGGCGATGCGTCGCAGCAGCTGCGCACGCTGGTCGACCTGCTCGGCTGTCCGGTCACGAACACGCTGATGGGCCTGGGCGCCTATCCGGCGAGCGACCGCAAGTTCCTCGGCATGCTGGGCATGCACGGCACGATCGAGGCCAACAACGCGATGCAGCATTGCGACGTGCTGCTCGCGGTGGGCGCGCGCTTCGACGACCGGGTCATCGGCAACACCAAGCATTTCGCGCAGAACGAACGCAAGATCATCCACATCGACATCGACCCGTCGAGCATCTCCAAGCGCGTGAAGGTCGACATTCCGATCGTCGGCGACGTGCGCGAGGTGCTGGGCGACCTGATCGAATCGCTGCGCGAATCCGGGCAGCAGCCCGACGCGAAGGCGCTGGCCGGCTGGTGGGAAACGGTCGAGGGCTGGCGCCGGCGCGACTGCCTCAAGTACAGCCGCGGAACGGGCGACGTGATCAAGCCGCAGCACGTGGTCGAGACGCTCTGGAACCTGACGAAGGACGCCGACGCCTACATCACCGCGGACGTCGGCCAGCACCAGATGTGGGCGGCGCAGTACTACCGGTTCGACCAGCCGCGGCGCTGGATCAATTCGGGCGGCCTGGGCACGATGGGTGTCGGCATTCCGTACGCGATGGGCATCAAGATGGCCCGGCCCGACAGCGAGGTGTATTGCATCACCGGCGAGGGTTCGGTGCAGATGTGCATCCAGGAACTGTCGACCTGCCTGCAGTACAACACGCCGATCAAGATCGTCTCGCTGAACAACCGCTACCTCGGCATGGTGCGGCAATGGCAGGAAGTGGAGTACTCGGGCCGCTACAGCCACAGCTACATGGACGCGCTGCCGAACTTCGTGAAGCTGGCCGAGGCCTACGGCCATGTCGGCATGCTGATCGAGAGCCCGCAGGACGTCGAGCCGGCGCTGCGCGAGGCGCGCAAGCTCAAGGACCGCACCGTGTTCATGGACTTTCGCACCGACCCGACCGAGAACGTGTTCCCGATGGTGCAGGCCGGCAAGGGCATCACCGAGATGCTGCTCGGGTCCGAGGATCTTTGAGCCGAATCGGCTCGAAGCGCTTGATACACAAGCGTAGGCAGCTATTCTTTGAATAGCATTTTTTGACGAATCTATTGTCCGTCGAGCCCGGCGCTTACCGGCACCGGGGGAGGGCGGCGAAAAGAGGAATCTACGATGAAGCACATCATTGCGGTGCTGCTGGAGAACGAGCCCGGCGCGCTGTCGCGTGTCGTCGCGCTGTTTTCCGCGCGCGGCTACAACATCGAATCGCTGACTGTCGCGCCGACCGAGGACCCGAGCCTGTCGCGCATGACGATACAGACGACCGGCTCCGACGACGTGATCGAGCAGATCACCAAGCACCTGAACCGGCTGATCGAGGTGGTCAAGGTGGTCGACCTGACCGAGGGCAGCTACACCGAGCGCGAGCTGATGATGGTCAAGGTGCGCGCCGTCGGCAAGGAGCGCGAGGAGATGAAGCGCATGGCCGACATCTTCCGCGGCCGCATCATCGACGTGACCGACAAGAGCTACACCATCGAGCTGACCGGCGACCAGACGAAGAACGACGCGTTCCTGGTCGCGATCGAGCGCGGCGCGATCCTCGAGACCGTGCGCACCGGCGCCAGCGGCATCGGCCGCGGCGAACGCATTCTGAGACTGTGAACCTCGAATTTTTCTGGAGAGACTCATGAAGGTTTATTACGACAAGGACTGCGACCTGAGCCTGATCAAGGGCAAGACGGTCGCGATCATCGGTTACGGCAGCCAGGGCCATGCGCACGCGCAGAACCTCAACGACAGCGGCGTCAAGGTCGTCGTCGGCCTGCGCCGCGGCGGCGCCTCCTGGGGCAAGGCCGAGAAGGCCGGGCTGAAGGTCGCCGAGGTCGCGGAGGCGGTCAAGAGCGCCGACGTGGTGATGATCCTGCTGCCCGACGAACAGATCGCGGCGGTGTACCGCAACGACATCGCGCCGCATATCCGCCAGGGCGCGTCGCTGGTGTTCGCGCACGGCTTCAACGTGCACTACGGCTTCGTGCAGCCGCGCGCCGACCTGGACGTCTGGATGGTCGCGCCCAAGGCGCCGGGCCACACCGTGCGCAGCACCTACGTGCAGGGCGGCGGCGTGCCGCAACTGGTCGCGGTGCACCAGGACAAGTCGGGCAAGGCGCGCGACCTGGCGCTGTCCTACGCGATGGCGAACGGCGGCGGCAAGGCCGGCATCATCGAGACGAGCTTTCGCGAAGAGACCGAGACCGACCTGTTCGGCGAGCAGGCGGTGCTGTGCGGCGGCACGGTGGAACTGATCAAGGCCGGCTTCGAGACGCTGGTCGAGGCCGGCTACGCGCCCGAGATGGCCTACTTCGAATGCCTGCACGAGCTGAAATTGATCGTCGACCTGATCTACGAGGGCGGCATCGCGAACATGAACTACTCGATCTCGAACAATGCGGAGTACGGTGAATACACCACCGGCCCGAAGATCGTGACCGACGAGACCCGGGCCGCGATGAAGAAGGCGCTGCGCGACATCCAGAACGGCGAGTATGCGAAGAGCTTCGTCTCGGAGAACATCGCCGGCGCGCCGACGCTGCTGAGCCGCCGCCGCCTGATGGCCGAGCATCCGATCGAGACCGTCGGCGCCAAGCTGCGCGACATGATGCCCTGGATCAAGAAGAACAAGCTGGTGGACCAGACGCGCAACTGACCCCTTGCCGGCGTCCGGGTTGCCAAGGGCCACCACGGGGTGGCCCTTTCGTCGACCGCGGCTGGCTTACACTCGGCCGATCCGGGCGATTCCTGGTTTACTATCGAATCGATAGCTGTACGCGTACACTCGACGCTGGCTCCGAGCAATTTTCATGCATGACGGTTCCGAATCCGATGCCGACCCCGATGCCGCGCCCGACGAAGGCGTGATGGTGCGGCGTCGCCGCAAGGGCATCTACGTCCTGCCCAACCTGTTCACGCTCGCTGCGCTGTTCGGCGGCTTCTACGCGATCGTGATGGCGATGAACGCGCATTTCGGCATGGCGGCGATCGGCGTGTTCGCGGCGATGGTGCTCGACAGCCTGGACGGCCGCGTCGCGCGCATGACGAACACGCAGAGCGCGTTCGGCGAGCAGATGGATTCGCTGGCCGACATGGTGTCGTTCGGCGCCGCGCCGGCGCTGATCGGCTACGAATGGGCGCTCAAGGACCTGGGCCGCTGGGGCTGGATCGCGGCCTTCGTCTACTGCGCCTGCGCGGCGTTGCGGCTCGCGCGCTTCAACGTGAACACCGGCGTGGTCGACAAGCGCTATTTCCAGGGGCTGCCGTCGCCCGCGGCCGCGGCGCTGGTCACCGGCTTCATCTGGGTCGTGACCGACCTGGGCCTCGACCGCAGCGAGATGGCATGGCCGATGTTCGCTCTCGCACTCTATGCCGGACTGACGATGGTCACGAACGTGCCGTTCTACAGCTTCAAGGACGTGCACATGAAGAAGAGCGTGCCGTTCGTCGTGATCGTCGCGATCGCGCTCGGCATCGCGGTGATCAACATCCATCCGCCGACCGTGCTGTTCTGCCTGTTCCTGGGCTACGGCGTCAGCGGCTACGTGGTCTACGCCTGGCGCAAGTCCAAGGGCATACAGACCAGCGTGATCAGCACCTCGACCGACGAGCCCGAGGAACGCGGCCTGCACAAATGACGCAGCCGGTCGCTGGCCGGCCCTGTGCTATATTCGCTCGCATGAATCGCATCGCGCTGGCGCTACTTCTACCTCCCCACGGGCGGAGACGGTAGCGCACGCGCGAACCCTGACTCGACGGCCCGTCTTGCACCAGCAGCGGGCCGTGATTCTTTGCGCTGCTGGCCTTCACCCGGAGATCCAGCATGCTCTTGCACCCCTCGACCAAGTACCGCGCGTTTGCTCCGGTCGGCCTGACCGATCGGACCTGGCCGGACGCGGTGCTGACGCGCGCGCCGATCTGGCTCAGCACCGACCTGCGCGACGGCAACC
>JAFECV010000241.1 GCA_018241985.1 Pseudomonadota bacterium
GGGGGCCGGCGTTCGGCAGCGCACGCCGCTCAGGTCACCGCGACGCGGCGCGGCTTGTTCGACATGCGCTTGGCGATCACCTCGCCCAGCGCCATCACGACGCTGAGCGCGACATTCGGCTGGCGGTTCGACAACTCGGCGAAGCGCACCGGCGTCAGGCACCAGAGCTTGCACGGCCCCGCGCCGACCGCGCTCGCGTTGCGCGGGAGCCGCGAGAAGAACGCGCCCTCGCCCACGACCGAGCCGGCGCCGACCAGCGCCAGGCTCATGCGGCCGTCCTCGTCCTCGTAGTGCACGCTCAGCGTGCCGCTCTCGATGAAGTACAGCGTGCGGTCCTGCGCGCCTTGCTCGATCAGCATCTGGCCCTGCGCGAGCGCGAACGGCTGCAGGTAGCCGCCGAAGATCTCCCACTGCGCGGTGGTCAGCGTCAGGTTGAGCGTGTCGTACGCGTTGTCCATGCCGACGGCACGGACCAGATCCTGCACGTTGAACTTCACGGAGGCGGGCGCTGAGTGATTCATGATGCGGCGAGTTTGCGGGCCATGTCGCGGTGCTTTTTGACAGCTTTTTGGTAGCGTTTCGGCTGCCGGGAGCTCAAGGATGATAAGGGAGCCGGCTTGATTCCGCGCCTATTTCCCGATGCAAAATTGCGAAAAAATGACACCGAGCAGTTCGTCGCTGGTGAATGCTCCGGTGATTTCGCCTAGCGCCTGCTGCGCGAGCCGCAGCTCCTCGGCCAGCAGTTCCAGCGCCGGCGCTCGCGCCGCCAGATGCTCCGCGGCGGCGGCCAGATGACCCTCGACCGCGCGCAGCGCCTGCACATGGCGCGCGCGCGCGGTGTAGACCCCTTCCGGCAGCGCCTGCCAGCCGGCGATCTCGAGCAGTTTGGCGCGCAGCCGCTCCAGCCCGGTGCCGGTGCGGGCCGACAGCACGATATCGCCGCACGCGGCCAACCTGGCAGCGCGTTCGGGTGCGATGGCGTCGCTCTTGTTCCAGATCGTGACGATCGGCGTGTTTTTTGAGACTTTCGTAGCCAGAGCCCGCGCAATCTCTTCGTCGTCTGCTATGTAATCAGGAGCGCCGGCGCGTGTCAGGTCGTGCAGGAACAGCACCGCGTCGGCCTGCTCGATCTGGCCCCAGGCGCGCGCGATGCCGATTTGCTCGATCTCGTCGCCCTGCGCGCGCAGCCCTGCGGTGTCGACCACGTGCAGCGGCACGCCTTCGATCTGTATCGTCTGGCGCACCAGGTCGCGCGTGGTGCCGGGCACCGGCGTGACGATCGCCAGCTCGGCGCCGGCCAGCGCGTTCAGCAGCGAACTCTTGCCGGCGTTCGGCTGGCCCGCGAGCACGACCTTGATGCCTTCGCGCAGCAGCGCGCCCTGGCGCGTGCGCGCCTGCACCCGTACCAGCGTCTCGCGCAGCCGCGCGAGGCGGCCGGCGGCGTCGGCCTGGCGCAGGAAGTCGAGGTCTTCCTCGGGGAAGTCGAGCGTGGCCTCGACCAGCATCCGAAGCTGGACCAGCGCTTCACGCAGTGCGTCGATCTCGCCGGAGAACGCGCCGGCGAGCGAACGCCCGGCACTGCGCGCCGCGCTCTCGGTGGCGGCGTCGATCAGGTCGGCCACGGCCTCGGCCTGCGCCAGGTCGATCTTGCCGTTCAGGAACGCGCGCTCGGTGAACTCGCCGGGGCGCGCGAGCCGCAGCCGGGCCAGCCGCGGCTGCCCGCTCGCAGGGTCCGGCTCGGCGCCGGCGGCCAGCACCCGCGCCAGCAGCAGCTGCAGCAGCACCGGCCCGCCATGCGCCTGCAGTTCCAGCACGTCTTCGCCGGTGTAGGAATGCGGCGCCGGAAACCAGAGCGCGAGGCCCTGGTCGATCGCCGATCCGTCGCCGTCGAGGAACGGCAGATAGGTGGCTTCGCGCGGACGCAGGCTGCGGCCGCACAGCGCGGCGACGAGTGGCGAGAGGCCCTGGCCGCTGATGCGCACGATGCCGATTCCGCCGCGCCCGGCCGCGGTGGCGATCGCGGCGATCGGGTCGTGATTCAGCGTCGGCACGGATAACTCGGAGCCCGACGCCGCCGCCCGTCAGCGGAACTTCGGCAGGTGGAACTGCGGCGGCACGCCCATGCGCGTGTTGATGATCCACTGCTGCAGGATCGACAGCAGGTTGTTCGTGATGTAGTAGATCACCAGGCCGGCCGGGAAGAAGAAGAACATCACCGAGAACGCGAGCGGCATCAGCCACATCATCTTCGCCTGCATCGGGTCCGGCGGCACCGGATTCAGCGCGGTCTGCAACAGCGAGGTGCAGGCCATGACCAGCGGCAGGATGTAGAACGGATCGGGTCGGGCCAGGTCGTGGATCCACAGGATCCACGGCGCGCCGCGCATCTCGACCGACGACAGCAGCACCCAGTACAGCGCGATGAACACCGGGATCTGGACCACCATCGGCAGGCAACCGCCCATCGGGTTGACCTTCTCCTCGCGGTAGATCTTCATCATCTCCTGCTGCATTTCCTGCGGCTTGTCCTTCAGCCGCTCGCGCATCGCGGTGATGCGCGGCGTCACCGCCTTCATCTTCGCCATGCTGGCATAGGCCTTGGCGTTGAGCCAGTAGAACGCGATCTTCAGCAGCACCACCAGCGCGACGATCGACCAGCCCCAGTTGCCGAGGAAGCGGTGGATGTTGAACAGCAGCCAGTACAGCGGCTTGGCGATGATCGTGAACCAGCCGTAGTCCTTCACCAGATCGAGCCCCGGCGCGAGCGAATCGAGCATCTGCTCTTCCTCGGGGCCGGCGAACAGCCGCGCGTCGAGGGTCCGGCTCGCGCCCGGCGCGATCGGGCCGAGCGGCGTGATCATGCCGACCGCGTACAGGTCGCCGCCGACCTTGCGCACGAACAGGTGGCGCTGAACGCCGCTGGCGAGCAGCCAGGCGCTGGCGAAGTAATGCTGCACCATCGCGACGTAGCCGCTGCTCGACTCCTGCTGGATGTCGACCTTGTTCTCGTCGATCTTCTTGAAATCGATCTTCTGGTACTTCTTCTCGTCGGTGTAGACCGCCGGCCCGGTGAAGGTCGAATAAAAGCGCGTCGCGCCGGCCGGCTTGCCGTCGCGCACCAGTTGCATATAAAGCTCGGGCGACACCGGCGCCGTGCCGGTGTTCACCACGTCGAACTTGACGCCGAGCGCATACGAGCCGCGCTTCAAGGTGTAGGCCTTGACCAGTTTGACCCCGCCCAGGTCGGGCGACTCGAACCGGACGGTCAACGTGTCGCTGCCGGACTCGAGCGTGCGCGCGCCGGGCAGCAGCGTCATCGCCGTCTTGTGCGTCGGAAACGTGGCGCCGCCGGCCGCGCCGATCAGCCCGCTCTGCGCGACGTACACCGTCTGGGCGTCGTCCTGCAGCAGCACGAACGGCTGGGTCTTGTCGGCCTCGTCGGGCACCTTGAGCAGGGCCGCGCGCACCAGCGAGCCGCCTTCGCTGTCGAAGGTCAGGCGCAGCACGTCGGTGCTGACCACCACCTGCTGATGCGTCGGGCCGGCCGGCGCGCTCGCCGCCTCGCCCTTCGCCTCACCCGATTGCGCGCCGGGTACCTGCGCGCCCGTCACCTGCGTCGCCGGCCCGGGCGGAACGGCCGAGGCCTGCTGCGCCGAACTGCCCGCGGCCGGCGCCACCGCGCTGCCGCCGGCCGCGCTCACCGGTTCGCCGGCCTTGGTCGCGACATGCGCGGACGGGAAGAACGTGGGTTTGTGCCCGTTGTAGACCTGCCACTGGTCCCACAGCAGGACCAGCGAGAAGCCGAAGATCACCCACAGAATGGTGCGGCGGATATCGTTCATGTACGAGACTTGTTGTTGGACCGCGCCGCACCGGACGCAAGCAGAGAGGTGAACATTCGCTTCGCTGCCGCTGCACCGGACGCGTGCGGTGGGCGCTCGGGCACCGGATCGAGGCCGCCGTCGCACCAGGGATGGCAGCGCGCAAGCCGGCGCAGCGTGAGGTAGCTGCCGGCGGCGGCGCCGTGGCGCTCCAGCGCTTCGAGCGCATAGGCCGAGCAGGTCGGCTCGAACCGGCACGCTGCGCCCAGCCATGGGCTCAGCAGCAGGCGGTAGCCGCGCACCAGCGCGATCAGCAGCGCACGCATCATGAGGCCGCCCCGGCGGAGATGGTGGGTGCAGCGGGCGACAGCGCCGCGCTGGCGAGCAGTTGCTGCAGTTCGGTGCGCACCGCGCGCCGTAACGCCTCGGAGGTCGCGCTCGGGAACAGTCGGCGATCGAAGCCGGAGCGCAGCCGCACCAGATGCGCCGCCTGCGCGAGCCTGGGTTCGAACTCCGCAGCGACACTGTAGATCTGGCGCCGCAGCGTGTTGCGCGTCACCGCGCGCCGGGCCCAGCGCTTGGGCAGCAGCGCACCGATCCAGACCGTGGCTGGT
>JAFECV010000242.1 GCA_018241985.1 Pseudomonadota bacterium
TGGACCACAGTTGAAAGCCCCCGATGAAGCTGCACGCCGACCTGCCCGACACCCATTCCGTGACGGGTTATGGCCCGGGCTGGATCGCGGTCGGCGGCGAGCGCATCGAGACCAGCCTGATCGTCGGCTCGCGCGGCGAGCGGCTGCCCTGGCCGTGCCGCCGCTTCGAGGACCTGACCCCCGCGCATTTCGAGCAGCTTGCGACGCTGGACGCGGAACTGGTGATCTTCGGCAGCGGCGAGCGGCTGCGCTTTCCGCCGCCCCCCTGGCTCGCGGCGCTGATGGCCAAGCGCATCGGCCTGGAGACGATGGATACCGCGGCCGCATGCCGCACCTACAACATCCTTGCCGGCGAGGGCAGGCATGTGGTGGCGGCCCTGTTGATCGAACCCGTACGCTGACTTCGACGCGGCCTTTGAGGTAAAATTGAAAGGTTCGCCAGCGGGCATTGTCGGCCGCAACGGTCGGTCGCAACCGCCCTCTTCCTTAAAGACAAGAACCTGTCACACGAGACCTCCCATCCATGACGATCGTTGTCAACAAACCCCTCCCCGAATTCGAAGGCAACGCCACCGGCGGCATCAAGGTCACGAACACATCGCATCTGGGACAGGTGGTGGTGCTGTACTTCTACCCGAAGGACAACACCCCGGGCTGCACCACCGAGGCGATGCAGTTCCGCGACAAGTACAAGGATTTCGAGAAGGCGGGCGCGGTCGTGTTCGGCGTGTCGCGCGACAACATGAAGTCGCACGACGAGTTCAAGGCCAAGCTCGAGCTGCCGTTCGAACTGATCGCCGACACCGAAGAAAAAATGTGCCACATGTTCGGCGTGGTCAAGAACAAGATCATGTACGGCAAGAAGGTCAAGGGCATCGAGCGCAGCACCTTCCTGGTCGGCGCCGACGGCGTGCTGCAGGCCGAATGGCGCGGCCTGAAGGTTCCGGGCCATGTCGACGAGGTGCTGAAAGCCGTGAAGGCGCTCAGGAAAGCCGCCTGACGTTTCCCCGCAACGAGGGCCAACACAGGGCTTGCGCGCCCGGCCGCTCATGCATAATGAACCGATGCCGTTGCGTTTCGCAAGCGCCGCCCAAATCAAGCCGCTCTGGCCTCCAGGCGGCTTTTTTGTTGTCTGACGGAACCGCCCTGCTCTCGCGAGGACCCAAGCTTTATGCCCCTGCCCCCTGCCCCCGCGCGGCGCGCCGCGTTGCTCGCATCCGAAGCCTACGAGGCGCCGGCCCGCTCCCCGATCCGCACCGCGCGCAAACCGCACGACGACGACGCAGCGGCAGCCGGCGCCGGCACGCAGATGCTCGCACCGGCGTTGCGGATCGCCGGCGGCTTTGACGCGGCGGCGCGCGAACACCCGCAGGCTTTCGAGACCAAATTGCCGTCGCCGCCGGCATCGGCGCGCAGCCCTGACACGACCGCTGCCCGCGCCACGCAGCGCGGCGCCCGGACGCCACAGCCGCGCGCCCCGGCCGAGCGCGGCAGCGAAACGAGCAAGCTGTTCGTGCTCGACACCAACGTGCTGCTGCACGATCCGATGTGCCTGTTCCGCTTCGAGGAGCACGACATCTTCCTGCCGATGATCGTGCTCGAGGAACTGGACAACCACAAGAAGGGCATGACCGAGGTCGCGCGCAACGCGCGCCAGACCAGCCGCTCGCTCGATGCGCTGGCCGGCGCCAAGGGCGCCGATTTCGGCGCCGGCCTCGCGCTTGACGCCACCGGCCACCGCGAGGCCAGCGGCCGGCTGTTCTTCCAGACCGAGGCGCTGGACATCAGCCTGCCGCTCGCGCTGCCGAACGGCAAGGCCGACAACCAGATCCTCGGCGTGGTGCAGGCGCTGCGGCGCCAGCAGGCGGCGCAGGGCAACGGCGAGCGGCCACCGGCGCGCGAGGTGGTGCTGGTGTCGAAGGACATCAACATGCGGGTCAAGGCCCGCGCGCTCGGGCTGCCGGCCGAGGACTACCAGAACGACAAGACGCTCGACGACGGCGACCTGCTCTACGCCGGCGCGCTCGCGCTGCCGCTGGACTTCTGGGCGCGGCACGGCAAGACGATGGAGAGCTGGCAAAGCGGCAGCCACCAGTTCTACCGGATCAGCGGACCGATCGTTCCCGAACTGCTGATCAACCAGTTCGTCTACTTCGAGGCGCCCGGCGAGCCCAGCCTGCACGCGCGCGTCACCGAGATCCGCGGCAAGACCGCGGTGCTGAAGACGCTGAAGGACTACGCGCACCTGAAGAACGCGGTCTGGGGCGTGACCGCGCGCAACCGCGAGCAGAACTTCGCGCTGAACCTGCTGATGGACCCGGAGGTCGACTTCGTCACGCTGGCCGGCACGGCCGGCACCGGCAAGACGCTGCTCGCGCTCGCGTCGGGGCTGACCCAGGTGCTCGACGACCGGCGCTACACCGAGATCATCATGACGCGCGCGACGGTCAGCGTCGGCGAGGACATCGGCTTCCTGCCCGGCACCGAGGAAGAGAAGATGGGCCCGTGGATGGGCGCGCTCGACGACAACCTCGAGGTGCTCGCGAAGACCGAGACCTCGTCCGGCGAATGGGGCCGCGCCGCGACCAACGAGCTGATCCGCAGCCGCATCAAGATCAAGAGCATGAACTTCATGCGCGGGCGCACCTTCATGAACAAGTACGTGATCATCGACGAGGCGCAGAACCTGACCCCGAAGCAGATGAAGACGCTGGTCACCCGCGCCGGCCCCGGCACCAAGATCATCTGCATGGGCAACCTCGCGCAGATCGACACGCCGTACCTGACCGAAGGCTCGTCGGGCCTGACCTTCGCGGTGGACCGGTTCAAGGGCTGGCCGCACAGCGGCCACATCCTGCTCGCGCGCGGCGAGCGCTCGCGGCTCGCGGATTTCGCGAGCGAGGTGCTGTAGCGCGGTTGCTATCGGTTTGATAGCTACAGGCTAGGATTCAGCGGGCGCTCCCGGCCCAAATCGATATCAAATCCAAGCTGCCGGCGGGACGCGGCCAGCACAGCGGACGTGATCTCAGGCGAACGCCTCAATAGCCGTCGCTGCCGGTCGCCAGACTCTCGAAGCGCGTCAGCTCCTTCATGAACGCGAGCTTGATCATGCCGGTCGGGCCGTTGCGCTGCTTGCTGACGATGACCTCGGCGACGCCGGGCTCCTTCGAGTCCTTGTTGTAGTAGTCGTCGCGGTAGATGAACATCACCACGTCGGCGTCCTGCTCGATCGCGCCGGACTCGCGCAGGTCGCTCATCATCGGGCGCTTGTCGGTGCGCGACTCGACCCCGCGCGAGAGCTGCGAGAGCGCGAGCACCGGGCAGCCGAGCTCCTTCGCGAGCATCTTGAGGCCGCGCGAGATCTCGCCGATCGCGGTGGCGCGGTTCTCGTCGCTCATGCTGCTCGAGACCCCCATCAGCTGCAGGTAGTCGACCACGATCAGCCCGAGCTTGCCGCCGCACTGGCGCGCCAGGCGCCGCGCGTTCGCGCGCAGCTCGCTCACGGTAAGGCCTGGTGACTCGTCGATGTGCAGCGAGATGTTGCGCAGCCGCTCGATCGCCTCGGTGAGGCGCGGCCATTCGGAATCGGTCAGCTTGCCGGTGCGCAGGTGCATCTGGTCGATGCGCCCGATCGAGCCGACGATGCGCACCGCGAGCTGGCTCGCGCCCATCTCCATCGAGAACACCGCGACCGGCAGCTCCTCGTGCAGCGCCACGTGCTCGGCGATGTTGATCGCCAGCGCGGTCTTGCCCATCGACGGGCGCGCGGCCAGCACCACCAAGTCGCCGGCCTGCAGCCCCGAGGTCATGCGGTCGAGGTCGTAGAAGCCGGTCGGAACGCCGGTGATGTCGTTCGGGTTGTCGGCCATCTCCTGCACGCGGTCGAGCAGCTGGACCACCAGGGCGTCCATGCCCTGGAAGCCCTGCTTCATGCGCGAGCCTTCTTCGCCGATGTTGAAGATCTTCTGCTCGGCCTCGTCGAGGATCTTGTCGACCGCGCGCCCCTGCGTGTTGAACGCGCTGGTCGCGATCTCGTCGCTCGCGCGCACGAGTTTCCTCAGGATCGCGCGCTCGCGCACGATCTCGGCGTAGCGGCGGATATTGGCGGCGCTCGGCACGTACTGCGCCAGCGCGTTCAGGTACGCCAAGCCGCCGACCTCGTCGGCCTTTCCCTGCGCCTGCAGCTGCTCGAACACCGTGATCACATCGGCCGGACGGGTCGCGTTGACCAATGTGGCGACCGCCGCATAGACCAGCCGGTGCTCGTAGCGGTAGAAGTCCGCGTCGGTCAGCAGGTCGCCGACCCGGTCCCAGGCGCCGTTGTCGAGCAGCAGCCCGCCGAGCACGCTGGACTCGGCTTCGATCGAATGCGGGGGAATGCGAAGCTGCGCGATCTGACGATCGCCAG
>JAFECV010000243.1 GCA_018241985.1 Pseudomonadota bacterium
CCCCACCTACGAGATGAAGAAAGAAAACTGGCGCAACGCGATCGTCAACCTCAAGGGCGTGCTGGACCGCTACAACATCCCGTTCCCGGCCATCCCCGAGGTGGGCATCACCGGCCAGGAGGTGTCCGACACGGACATGGAAGACATCATTCCGGTGTTCTGACCCCATGTCTCGCGTCACCATCCAGCCCTCGGGCAAAACCGTCGAGGTCGCCGCCGGCGACACCGTGCTCATGGCGCTGGAGAAAGCCGGCTACGCGCTGCCCAACAACTGCCGCGCCGGCGCCTGCGGCGAGTGCAAGGTCAAGGTGCTGTCGGGCCAGTACGACCAGGGCATGGTGCTCGACATGGCGCTGTCGCAGGAGGAGCGCAAGCAGGGCTTCGGCCTGATGTGCATGGCCAAGCCGATCTCCGACGAGATGGAGATCGAATGGGGCACGGCCGACGCGCGGCCCAAGCTGTTTCCGCCGCGCGAGAACGCGCTGTTCGTCGTCACCGACAAGCGTCCGGTTGCCGCGCGCGCCATCGAGCTGCACCTGCGCCCGGTGGGCAAGCCGATCCGCTACTGGCCCGGCCAGTACGTCACCGTGGGCGATGCGCGCGCCGGCGCGCCGCCGCGGGCGTATTCCATCAGCAACGCGCCGCGCCCCGACGGCGAGCTGGTGCTGCAGGTGGCGCGCGCCGACGGCGGCCTGACCAGCGCCTGGATCCACGACCGGCTGGCGGTGGGCGAGAGCATCAAGATCAGCGGCCCCTACGGCACCTTCATCGGCGATCCGGCGGTCGAAACGCCGGTGCTGTGCCTGGCCGCCGGCACCGGCCTGGCGCCCATCCTGGCGCTGACCGAGGCGGCGCTGCGCCGCGGCTTTCGCAAGCCCGTCATGCTGCTGCTGTCGGCGCGCACGCGCGAGGACGCCTATGCGCAGGGACTGATGGCCTGGTGGCGCACCAAGCACCGCAACTTCGACTTTTCAGTCACACTGACGCGCGAGCAGGCCGACGGTTTTCTGCACGGCCGCGTCGATGCCGTGCTGCCGCCGCTGTTCCCCGACCTCACCAAACATACCGTGTTCGCCGCCGGCAGCCCCGAATTCACCGCCTGCTGCGTCCAGACCTGCAAAGGCCTGGGCGCGCATGCCGACATGATCTACACCGAAGGCTTCTTCGCGCAGCAGCAGCCCACGGTGGCCGATCGCGAACACCTGCTGCCCACGCCGTGAGCGCACCGGGCCGCCCCCAAGCGCGAATCCCGCGGTGCTCGGCGCGGAAGGCCGCCGAGTGAGCAAGACCGCGGCGGCGCTGGTGCAGGCGCGCATCGACGCGCACAGCCGACAGAGCCGGGTGCGCGCCGGCTCGCTGATCATCTCGGTGTTCGGCGACGCCGTCGCGCCGCGCGGAGGGCGGCTGTGGATCGGTAGCCTGATCCAGCTGCTGGAACCGCTGGGCATCAGCGGGCGGCTCACGCGCACGGCCATCTCGCGCCTGACGCAAGAAGGCTGGCTGCGCATCGAGCCGTACGGGCGGCGCGCCGACTACCTGCTGACCCCCGCCGGCCAGCACCGCTTCGAGGAGGCCTCGCGCGCGATCTACGCTGGCCAGGCGCGCGCCTGGGACGGTCGCTGGCGCCTGCTGCTGCTGGTGCGCGAGCAGGACGCCAAAGCCCGCGAACCGCTGCGGCGCGCGCTCGCCTGGCAGGGTTTCGGCCAGATCGGCGCGGACTGTTTCGTCCACCCCAGCGCCGACCTGGATGAAGCACTGCAGGCGCTGGCCACCGAGGGGCTGGCCGACGCCCAGGGGCTGCTGCTGCCGCTCATCGCCAGCGATGCCCGGCACGGACTGAGCGAGAACGACGCGGACCTGGTGCACCGCGCCTGGAATCTCGACGAGCTGGCGCAGGCCTATGCGCGGTTCGAAAAAACCTATCGCCCGATCCTGCAGGCGCTACGCCAGCCGCCTGGCGCTGGGGCAAAGAGGGAACTGGAGCCGGAGCATGCGTTTCTGCTGCGCACGCTGCTGATCCACGACTGGCGCCGCCTGCTGCTGCGCGATCCCGAACTGCCCGACATCCTGCTGCCGGCCGGCTGGCCGGGGCAGTCGGCGCGGCAGCTCACGCAGGCGCTGTACCGGCTGTTGCTGGCGCCGTCCGAACGCCACCTCGATGCGCAACTGCAACGTGCCGACGGCCGGCCGCTGCCGGCGCATGGCGACTTCGTGCGGCAGCGCTTCGGCGGCCCGACCGGCGAGGCGGTTCGGGCGGCTGCAGGCGGTTCAGCCCGATGATTCGACGGCCCAGCGCTGGCCGCGCCCGCGACCGAGCAGCTGCAGCAACTGCGGCAGCGCCGCCTCGAGCGACGCGCGCAGCGTGTGCGGCGGGTTGATCAGGAACACGCCGCTCGCGGTCAGCCCCGGGCGGCGCGGTGGGCCGGCAGGATCGGCCGCGGCGCGGCGTGCCTCGTCCTGCCCGATCGCCAGCTGCGCGTCGAGCCAGGGGCGGCCGGCGTGGTTCGCGAGCGTGCGCAGGCGCCGCGGCAGGTCGTGCGCCTCGGGCCGCGGGATCAGCGGATACCAGACGAGATAGCTGCCGGTTGCGAAGCGCTTCAGGCCGTCCTGCACGCAGGCGGCGACGCGCGCATAGTCGCTCTTGATCTCGTAGCTCGGGTCGATCAGCACCAGCGCGCGCCGCGACGGCGGCGGCAGCAGCCCGCGCAGCGCCTCGAAGCCGTCCTGCGGCAGGGCCGACACCATCCGCCCAGCGCCCAATTGCGCGATGTTGCCGGCGAGCGCGCGCGCATCGGTCGGATGCAGCTCGAACAGCCGGAGCCGGTCGCGCGCGTCGGCTCGCAGCAGCCGCTGCACCACGAACGGCGAGCCGGGGTAGATGCGCAGCCGGCCGTCCGGGTTGAAGCCGGCGACCAGTTCCAGGTAGTCGCGCAGCACGGGGGCGATCGGCGTACGGCCGCGCGGGCCGGCAACCGCCGCGTCGGCGGGCACTATCGAATCGATAGCACCATGCGAGCCAGGTTCATGGGCTTGGGCCGGATTTCCTGCTGAATCCTGGGATGCCGCGCGCAGCTGCGCGAACAACCGGAGCACGCCGGTCCACGCCTCGCCGCTGTGCGTCGCGTAGTCGCCGTCGAGCCGGTACAGCCCGGCGCCGGCATGGGTGTCGACCACGGTCAGCGCGGTCTCCTTGACCGTCAGGTGCCGCAGCACGGCGATCAGCACCATGTGCTTCAGGACGTCGGCATGGTTGCCGGCGTGGAACCCGTGTCGGTAGCTGAACATCGGGCGATGGTAGCAACCCGGCCGCTACCGCCCCGGCCATGGACTCGCCGTGCGCTCGTCGTGGACTCGCCCCGGACTGCCGGAGACGAGCCGCAAGCCGTTGACTTTTCGTATAATGGCGGGCTTCGCAGCGAAACCGTGGCTCCGCGGCGAAGTCCCCCATTCACTGCCTAAGAGATTCCCGCCAGAGGAATTCCGACCGCAGAAAAGAGCCCGCCAAACCCTCTTCGCAAGAGAGAACTCATGTCCCAGACCTTCAGCGCAAAACCCGCTGACGTGGTGCACGAGTGGTTTGTGATTGACGCGACCGACAAGGTCCTCGGACGAGTAGCCAGCGAAGTTGCTCTCCGTCTGCGCGGCAAGCACAAGGCCATTTACACGCCTCACGTCGACACCGGCGACTTCATCGTCGTCGTCAACGCCTCCAAGCTCCGCGTCACCGGCGCGAAGGAGCTCGACAAGATGTACTACCGCCACACCGGCTATCCGGGCGGCATCCGCGCCACGAGCTTTCGCGACCTGCAGGCGCGCCATCCGGGGCGTGCGCTCGAGAAGGCCGTCAAGGGCATGCTGCCCAAGGGGCCGCTCGGCTACGCGATGATCAAGAAGCTGAAGGTGTACGGCGGCGCCGAGCATCCGCACAGCGCCCAGCAGCCCAAGGCGCTGGAAGTCTAAGGAGCCACGGATGATTGGTGAATGGAACAACGGCACCGGCCGGCGCAAATCGAGCGTCGCCCGCGTGTTTCTGAAAAAGGGCAGCGGCCGCATCACGGTCAACGGCCGCGACATCGCCGAGTTCTTCGGCCGCCAGACCTCGATCATGATCGCCAAGCAGCCGCTGGTGCTGACCGACCATGTCGAGAGCTTCGACATCACGGTCAACGTGCAGGGCGGCGGCGAGTCGGGCCAGGCCGGCGCGGTGCGCCACGGCATCACGCGCGCGCTGATCGACTACGACGCCACGCTCAAGCCCGCGCTGAGCCAGGCCGGCTTCGTCACGCGCGACGCGCGCGAGGTCGAGCGCAAGAAGGTCGGCCTGCATTCGGCACGCCGGCGCAAGCAGTTCTCCAAGCGCTGATTCTCTGCTGCTGCGGACCGGCATGGCCGCATTG
>JAFECV010000244.1 GCA_018241985.1 Pseudomonadota bacterium
TGGAAATGGGACCACAAGACGGTGTTCTCGATCCTGGCCTGGCTCACGTTCGCGGTGCTGCTGCTCGGCCGCGCACGCTTCGGCTGGCGCGGGCGCCGCGCGGTGCGCTTCCTGTATGCCGGCTCCGGCCTGCTGCTCTTGGCCTATGTCGGCTCGCGCTTCGTGCTCGAGGTGATCCTGAGGCGCAGCCCATGAAATTCATCCTGCTGGCAGCGCTGCTGGCGCTGCTCTGGCTCTGGCGCGGCAGCCGACACGGTGTCCATGGTGCCGCGAGCCGGCACGGACCCGATGGTGCCGCAAGCCGGCACCGTGCGCCGGCGCCGCCCCGGCTGCAGATGATGGTGCGCTGCGCGGACTGCGGCGTGCACCTGCCGCGCAGCGACGCGCTGCCGGGCCCGGGCGGCCGACTCTACTGCTGCGCCGAGCACCGGCAACGCGGCGAACGCTGAATGGCCGCGAGCCAACTGCCCGACAGCTCCTGGTTCGGCCCGCTCGAACCTGAGCGCGCCGCCCGCCCGCCGCAGCAGAACCCGGCGCTCTCGAGGCTGTGGCGCAGCTTCATGAGCGGCCGCACGGTGGTGGCCGTGCTGCTCTTGCTGCTGCAGGCGGGGATCTACCTGCTCGGCGCGGGCGGCGGCCGGGCGCCGCTCGTGTTGTGTGTCGGCTACCTCGCCGCGACGCTGCTGGTGCGGCTGTTCGCCCGGCCGCGGGCGCCGGGCCGCAACTTCGACCGGCAATGGGTGTTCACGATCGGCGTGGACGTCGCGGTGTTCTCCGCGCTGCAGCTGTACCAGCAGGTGAGCGCGCTGAACTACACGCCGCTGTTCGCGCTGCCGGTGCTGCTTGCGTCGGTGCTCGGTTCGCTGCTGCTGGCGCTGGGCACGGCGGCCGGCGTGACGCTGATCCTGCTCGGCGCCGCCTGGCACCATGCGCTGCTGGCACCGGCCGCGGCCACGTCGGAGTTCCTGCAGCAGGGGCTGACCGGCATGGCGCTGTTCATCGTCGCGCTGATCACGCACCAGCTCGCCGCGCGTCTCGTGCGCGAGGAGGTGCGCGCGCGGCGCAGCGGCGTGGCGGCGCGGATCCAGAGCCTGGTCAGCGAGCTGGTGATCGAGAACCTGACCGACGGCGTGCTGGTGATCGACCGGCGCAACACGGTGCGGGCGGCGAACCCGGCGGCGCTGCAGCTGCTCGGCGGGCGCGGCGCGCCGCGGCATGCCCCGTTCGCGCTCGACGCCGACCCGGCCTGGCATGGCGTGGCCGATCTGGCACGGCTCACCTTCCTGCAGCGCGGAAACCAGCTCGCCGATCTGGCGATCGAGCACGCGGGCCACAACAGCAGCCGGGTGCGCGCGCGTACCCGGCTCACGCCGAGCCAGGACGGCGAGCTGCAAAGCCTGTGCGTGATGTTCCTGCAGGACCTGCGCGAGATGGAAGCGCGGCTGCGCACCGAGCGTCTCGCCGCGATGGGGCGGGTCTCGGCCGCGGTCGCGCACGAGATCCGCAACCCGCTGGCCGCGATCGCGCAGGCGAACGCGCTGCTCGACGAGGAACTGACCGAGCCGGCGCACAAGCGCCTGTCGCAGATGGTGCGGCAGAACGCGCAGCGGCTGTCGCGCATCGTCGACGACGTGCTCGACGTGTCGCGCGTGCACCAGGCGCAGGACGCGGCCGCGTCGCCGAAGATCGCGCTCGACGCCACGGTGCGCGCGGTCTGCCTCGACTGGGCCCGCCATGCGCGCGGCGGGCGCCAGTTCGGGCTGATGCTCGACGCCGGTGCGCTGCAGGTCGCGTTCGAGGCCGAGCACCTGCGCCGGGTGCTGGTGAACCTGCTCGACAACGCGCTGCGCTACGCGAGCGCGGCGTCCGACGCGCTGCAGGTGGCGACCCATGCGTCGATCCGCGGACAGGCGACGCTGCAGGTCTGGAGCGACGGCGCGCCGCTCGAACCCAGCGTGCAGCGCCATCTGTTCGAGCCGTTCTTCTCGTCCGAGAGCCGCTCCAGCGGCCTGGGCCTGTACATCTGCCGCGAGCTGTGCGAACGCCATGGCGCGGTCATCGGCTACGAGCGCACGCTACGCGACACCGCGCAGGGCAGCCGCGAGGGCAATGAATTCTTCGTCGCGTTCCGCTCGGACGCGGACTGACACAATCCAACCCATGGCTGCCACGGGTTCCTCATCCTCTTCGGCGCGCATCCTGGTCGTCGACGACGAGCCCGACCTGCGTGCGCTGTACGAGCTCACGCTGACGCGCGAGGGCCACCAGGTCGACGCGGCGGCGACACTGGCCGAGGCGCGGCAACAGCTCGCGCAGGAGCGCTTCGACGTGGTGATCACCGACATGCGCCTGCCCGACGGCCGCGGCATGCAGCTGCTGGTGGACCTGCAGGCCGGCGCGCGGCCCGAGCGCTGCATCGTGATGACCGCCTACGGCTCGGCCGAGAACGCGGTCGAGGCGCTGAAAGCCGGCGCGTTCGACTACCTGACCAAGCCGGTCGATCTCAAGCAGTTCCGCACCGTGGTCGCCTCCGCGATCCACGACCAGATGCCGGCCGTGCGCGGTGCGCGCCGCGCACCGGCCGCGCGCGCCGGCGACGCGGTGGGCACACCGGCCAGCGCAACGACGAACGGCGGCGAACCGGCTGCGCTGGCGCGGCTGGTCGGCGAGTCCGAGGCGATGCGCCGGGTCAAGGAGCGCATCGTCAAGGTCGCGCGCAGCATGGCGCCGGTGCTGGTGCGCGGCGAATCCGGCACCGGCAAGGAACTGGTCGCGCGCGCGATCCACGGCTGCAGCCACCGCGCCGACGGACCGTTCGTCGCGGTCAATTGCGGGGCGATCCCCGAGAACCTGCTCGAAGCCGAGTTCTTCGGCGCGAAGAAGGGCTCGTACACCGGCGCGGTGCAGGACCGCGACGGCTACTTCCAGGCCGCGCGCGGCGGCACGCTGTTCCTCGACGAGATCGGCGACCTGCCGCTGGCGATGCAGTCCAAGCTGCTGCGCGCGATCCAGGAGCGCAGCGTGCGCGCGCTCGGCTCGACCCAGGAGGACGCGGTCGACGTGCGCATCGTCAGCGCCACGCACAAGGACCTCGCCGCCGACGTCAGCGCCGGGCGCTTCCGCCAGGATCTGTTCTACCGCTTGAACGTGATCGAGATCGCGGTGCCCGCGCTGCGCGAGCGCCGCAGCGACCTGCCGGCGCTGTGCGAAGCGCTGCTGGCGAAGATCGCGCAGGACTCCGGCATGCCGGCGCCGCCGCTGTCGGCCGGGCTGCTCGCGCAGCTGGCCGTGCATCCACTCGACGGCAACGTGCGCGAACTGGAGAACCTGCTGCACCGCGCCGTCGCGTTGAGCGACGGCAGCGAACTGCAGCTCGACGAAGGCGCGCCCTCGTCCGCGACCGCCGCAACCCCGGCCCCGGCCGAAGTGCCGAGCGACCTGCAGAGCTACCTGGACCAGCAGGAGCGCGAGGTGCTGCTGCGCACGCTCGCCGAGACCGGCTTCAACCGGACCGCGGCCGCGGCGCGGCTCGGGCTGAACCTGCGCCAGATCCGCTACCGGATCGCCCGGCTGAACATCACCGTGCCGCAGGACGACGATGCGCACGACGACAACGCCTGAGCCGCCTCGCGCCGACGCGCTCTGGCGCGGCGGCTGGTACCGGTTCGCGCGCGCGCTGCGTTCGCCCAATGCGGGCGCGCGCCCGGCCGGAGCAAAGGTCGACCTGATCGTGCTGCACTCGATCAGCCTGCCGCCGGGCAAGTATGGCAGCGACGCGGTGCAGCGCCTGTTCACGAACACGTTGGACTGGGATGCGCACCCTTACTTCGCGGCGATCCGCGGCCTCGAGGTGTCGGCCCATTTCTACATCCGCCGCGACGGCACGCTGTGGCAGTTCGTCGATTGCGACGAACGCGCCTGGCACGCCGGCCGTTCGCGCTACCGCGGCCGGGACGATTGCAACGACGACTCGATCGGCATCGAGCTCGAGGGACTCGAGGGCGACGCGTTCGAGCTGCCGCAATACGACACGCTGGCGGGCCTGTGCGCGGCGATCGCGCAGCGCTACCCGATCGCGCACGTCGCGGGGCACGAGCATGTCGCGCCGGGCCGCAAGGGCGACCCGGGCGCCGGCTTCGACTGGGCGCTTTTGCAACGCTCGCTGGGCTGGCCACCTCGGTATTTTCCCGAAGGCGTGTTGCCTTCGACCGCCGGTTGATTCGTCCCGCAGCCGGCCCGCACGGTTGACTTGGCGCCGCGCACAGCAGCATCCACCGGCCGCGCCTATCCAGCAAGGACGCGGCACTCGCAACGAAAAGCCCCTGCAGCGCGCGTGCCGTCTTGGCCTGCTGCGGC
>JAFECV010000245.1 GCA_018241985.1 Pseudomonadota bacterium
CGAGCAGATCCAGCGACTGCACCGTGTTCGTGCCCTCGTAGATCAGGTTGATGCGGGCGTCGCGCACGTACTGCTCCATGCCCCATTCCTTGATGTAGCCGTGGCCGCCGAACACCTGCATGCAGGCCGAGGTCGCGGTCCAGCCGTTGTCGGTCAGGAACGCCTTGACGATCGGCGTGAGCAGCGCGACGAGTTCGCCCGAGTCCTTGCGCACCTGCTCGTCCGGATGGTTCTCCTCGCGGTCGATCAGGAGCGCGCAGTACAGCGCGAGCGCGCGCCCGCCCTCGGCGTAGGCGCGCGCGGTCAGCAGCATCTTGCGCACGTCGGGGTGCACCAGGATCGAGTCGGCCGGTTTGGATTTGTCCTTCGGGCCGCTCAAGGCGCGGCCCTGGATGCGGTCCTTCGCGTAGGCCAGCGCGTTCTGGTACGCGACCTCGGTCAGGCCCAGCGACTGGCCGCCGACGCCGAGCCGCGCCGCGTTCATCATCACGAACATCGCGGCCAGGCCCTTGTTCGGCTGGCCGACCAGTTGGCCGACCGCGCCTTCGAGCACCATCTGGCAGGTCGCGTTGCCGTGGATGCCCATCTTGTGCTCGAGGCCGGCGCAGTAGATGCCGTTGCGCTCGCCCAGGCTGCCGTCCGCCTTCACCAGGAACTTCGGCACGACGAACAGGCTGATGCCCTTGCTGCCCTGCGGCGCATCGGGCAGGCGCGCGAGCACCAGGTGCACGATGTTCTCGGCAAAGTCGTTCTCGCCGGCGGAGATGAAGATCTTGTTGCCGGTGAGCCTGTAGCTGCCGTCGGCCTGCGGCTCGGCCTTGGTGCGCAGCAGGCCGAGGTCGGTGCCGCAGTGCGGCTCGGTCAGGCACATGGTGCCGGTCCACTGGCCGCTCGAAAGCTTGGGGATGTAGAGCTTCTTCTGCTCGTCGCTGCCGTTCGCGTGCAAGGCTTCGAGCGCGCCGCGCGTCAGGCCCGGGTACATGGTCCAGGCCTGGTTCGCGCTGTTGAGCATCTCGAACAGGCATTGGTTGACCACCACCGGCAGCCCCTGGCCGCCGAATTCCGGGTCGGTGCTGAGCGCGGGCCAGCCGCCTTCGACGTACTGCGCGTACGCCTCCTTGAACCCCTTCGGCGTGGTCACCGCGTGCGTCTGCGGGTCGAGCTGGCAGCCCTCGCCGTCGCCGCTGATGTTCAGCGGGAACAGCACCTGCGACGCGAACTTGCCGGCTTCTTCCAGCACCGCGGCGATGGTGTCGGCATCGACGTCGGCATGCCGGGGCATGGCCTTGTACTCGGCGCCGACATCGAGCAGTTCGTTCAGCACAAACTGCATGTCGCGCAGCGGCGGGGTGTAGCTGGGCATGGGATTACTCCTTGTCGGATGGACGGATGGGGGATGGCGCGGCGTCGCGGCCGGCCGAAGGTAGCGCGTCGCTCGCGCCGTATTGGCGCAGCAGCCGCTCGAAACCGGCGTTCGCGCGCGCGACCGCGCCGGGGGATTTCAGGAAACGTGCCTCGTTGTGCACGGCCAGGATCAGGCCGTGGATTTCGAACGCGATCTGGCGCGCGTCGGCGTCGGCGCGCAGCTCGCCGGTCTGCTGCGCCAGTTGCACCGCGCGGTGCACGGCGGCGAGCCAAGTGCGGACCGAGTCGGCCAGCGCGTCGCGCACCGGGCCGGGGCGGTCGTCGAACTCGGCCGCGCCGCCGATGTACAGGCAGCCCGAGTCGATCTCGGCCGAGGTGCGCCGCATCCAGTTCGCGAACAGCGCGGCGAGCCGCGGCAGGCCGCGCGGCTCGCGCATCGCCGGCGCGAACACTTCGCGCTCGAAGCGCGCGTGGTATTCGCGGATCACCGAAATCTGCAGTTCCTCGCGCGAGCCGAAATGCGCGAACACGCCCGACTTGCTCATGTGCGTCGCGTCCGCGAGCGCGCCGATCGACAGGCTCTCCAGCCCGTACTGCGTGGCCAGCGCCAGCGCCGCCTCGACGATCGCCGCCTTGGTCTGCTGGCCTTTCGGCGCCGTCCCCCGCGCCCGGGTGCGCGGCGCGGCGGCATGCGGCGGTTTGTGGAGGATGCGGGTGGCGACCATCGACGGCTGTTCAAAAAAGAACGACCGTTCTATTTTGCACGATTTCGCCGTTTTGCCCAAGCAGATGAGTATCTGAACGTAACGAACGAGAGTGAAACGAGAAAGGCGCCTCGGCTGACCTCCCCCGATGTTAAAGTGGTCAGCATGACCAGATTCACCAAATCCACCCCAGCGGCCAAGCCGCCATCCAGACGCCCCGCGCCCCCGCCGGGGCATTGGCTGCTTCAGGACGCGAAGGCGCGCTTCAGCGAGCTGGTGCGGCGCGTGCGCAGCGACGGGCCGCAGCACGTGACGGTCCATGGGCGCGACGAGGTCGTCGTCATCGCAGCGGAGGATTTCCGGCGCCTGCAGGGCGAGCGCAGCGGCAAGGCGCTGGTCGATGCGCTGCAGTCATCGTCGCACCGGGATGTCGATCTCGCCTTGCCGCCGTCCGTCACGTCGCCGGTTCGGGGCGTGCGCTTGTGAAAGGGCTGCTGCTCGACACCAACGTGCTGTCCGAGCTGCGCCGCAAGCGCCCGGCGCCGAGGGTGGTCGCTTTCGTCAGCGCCCAGCCGCTGGAAAACCTGTACGTCAGCAGCGTGACCTTCGCCGAGATTCGCTTCGGCATCGAATCGGTTGCCGACATCCACAAGCGGGCAGCCCTCACCGACTGGCTCGATCTGCAACTGCGCCCGATGTTCGAGAACCGCGTGCTGCCGGTCAGCGAAGACGTCATGTTCAAGTGGCGGCTGCTGGTGGAGGAAGGGCGCAGGATCGGGCACACGTTTTCGCAACCGGACCTCATCATCGCGGCGACGGCGCTGCACCACGGGCTGGCCGTCGTGTCGCGGGGGGATGCGGCGGGCTACGCCAGGACGGGCGCCGTGCTGATCGATCCGTGGCAGGCCGCGTCCTAGAGCAGCAGCGCCAGACTCGCGTCCAGATGCTCGGACGGGCTGCGCCGGAAGCCGGAGCGCGCGAAGCGCTGCAGCCGCCCGACCGCGAACGCGGTCAGCGCGGACGCGCGCACCTGCGCATCGGCGCTGGGCGTGACGGAACCGCCGGCGTCGGCCGCGCCGCGCAGGCATTGGCGCAGCGCGGCCTCGATCTTGTCGAAGAACTGGTTCATGCGCTGCTGCAGCCGCTCGTGCTCAAACACCAGCGCGTCGCCAACCATCACCCGCGTCATGCCCGGGTTTTTCTCGCCGAACTGGATCAGCATCCGCACCACCCGGCCCGCCTGCAGCAGGCCCGCTTCGGGCCCCGGCGCGTCGCGCTCGGTGATCTGGTTCACCAGCGAGAACACGGTCTGCTCGATGAACTCGATCAGCCCTTCGAACATCTGCGCCTTGCTCGCGAAATGCCGGTACAGGGCGGCCTCGCTGACGTCGAGCCGCGCAGCGAGCGCGGCGGTGGTGATGCGCTCGGCGCCCGGCTGCTCGAGCATGCTGGCGAGCGCCTGCAGGATCTGCACGCGCCGCTCGCCGGGTTTCGCGCGCTTGCGCACGGGCGCGGCGGCCTCGGCAGCAATAACGTCGGCGGGCGTGGCGGACTCGGCGTCGGGCATGGATGTAACAGCCTGTGCTGCGCGCCATTCTCGCACAGGGCCGCGCCGGTTCAATCGCCCTCGCCCCGCTGGGGAGAGGGAGGGGTGAGGGTCAGCGGCGCTTCGTGATCGCCGTGCCTTTGCATGCGCCGCGTGCCCTCACCCCCGCCCTCTCCCAGGGGGAGAGGGAGCAACTCGCTCACCCTAACCCTATCCCAGGGGGAGAGGGGACAAATACTAGTGCGAGCGGATCATCGTGCCGTAGGCTTGATCGGTCAGGATTTCGAGCAGCATCGAATGCGGCACGCGGCCGTCGATGATGTGCACCGAATGCACGCCGCTGCGCGCCGCGTCGAGCGCGCCGGCGATCTTCGGCAGCATGCCGCCGGAGATCGTGCCGTCAGCGAACAGCTCGTCGATCTCGCGCGCGGTCAGGTCGGTCAGCAGGCGTCCAGCCTTGTCGAGCACGCCGGGCGTGTTCGTCAGCAGCACCAGCTTTTCCGCCTGCAGCACGGTCGCGAGCTTGCCGGCCACGACGTCGGCGTTGATGTTGTAGCTCTCGTTGTCCTCGCCGAAGCCGAGCGGGCTGATCACCGGGATGAACGCGCCGCCCTGCAGCGCGCGCACCACGCTCGGGTCGATCGAGACGATGTCGCCGACCTGGCCCACGTCGTGTTCCTTGGCCGGGTCCTGGTGGTCGACCATGCGCAGCTTGCGCGCGCGGATCAGCCCG
>JAFECV010000246.1 GCA_018241985.1 Pseudomonadota bacterium
TCGGGACCGTCCAAGCCTGCGCAGGCAGGCTTGGAGCCGCGGCCCTCAGCCCCCTCGAGGGGGTTGGCGAAGCGACACGCAGTATGCGAAGACTGGGGGTATTTCATCCTAGCTGCGCGTGATCACCACTTCCAGATAGGCGCCGGGCACCAGCAGCGTCTCGTCGCCGCCGCGGTTGAAGGTTGCCAGCAGATCGAGGATGTCGCGCTCGAGCCGCTCCTGCTGCTCGGGCGCGAGCGCGGCGAACGCGCGGTGCACCGGCCCGTAGTACGCGCGAAACACGTCGACCCAATGGCGCGGCGACTCGTAGCGGAACATGAAGTCGCGCGGCGTCGCCTGCACCTGCTGGCCCGGGAACAGCTCGCGCAGGCCCTGCTCGGTGCCCCAGCGCACTGGCGGCCGCAGGCCGGGCGGCGGCGACAGGTAGCGGCCGACCGCCTTCAGCACCTGCCCGATGAAGCCGTCCGGCGTCCAGTTGGCCAGCCCGATGCGGCCGCCGGGGCGCACCACACGCGTCATTTCCGCCGCGGCGCGCTCCTGGTCCGGCGCGAACATCACGCCGACCGTCGACAGCACGACGTCGAAACTGCCGTCGGCGAACGGCAGTGCTTCGACGTCGGCCTCGCGGAATTCGACCTGCAGGTGTTCGGCAGCGGCGCGCTCGCGGCCGCGCTCGAGCAGCGCGGGGACATAGTCGGTCGAGGTGACGTGCGCGAAGCGCCGCGCCGCAGCGAGCGTGGCGTTGCCGTTGCCGGCGGCAACGTCGAGCACCTTGCTGCCGGCGCGCAGATCGACGGCCTCGCACAGGTTCTCGCCGACGATCTGCAAGGTGGTGCCGAGGACGGCGTAGTCGCCGGACGACCAGACGGTCTTCTGGCGCTGCTTGATCGCGGCGTAGTCGGGTGACAGCGTTTCGGTGGTCATGACGGTCTCCTTGCAGTTGCAAGTGTCGATGCTGCGCCGCATCGCCGCGCGGGCTCAAGTTCTGTTTCTGAACCTCGAGCGGTTCAGCTTCTGAACTGGTAACTTGGGCTGTATCGGCGTAGATTCCATCCCAGTGGTCCGTTGCGCTATGCGCGACCCGCGACGCACGAAACGGGTTCGAGTGGCCGCGGAGCGGGCCGTTCGCGGGCACCCGCGGAGCCGGCTCCGCCGGTCCACCGGGTGCGCCCCCTGCGAGGGGGTTGGCGAAGCGACACGAAGTGCGCGGAGACTGGGGGTATTTCATGTCGGTCGGCAGTTATCGCCAGTTCTGCCCGGTGGCCATGGCCGCCGAGGTGCTGTGCTGCCGCTGGACGCTGCTGCTGGTGCGCGAACTGATGCTGGGGTCGGTCCACTTCAACGACCTGCGCCGCGGCGTGCCGCGCATGTCGTCGGCGCTGCTCGCCAAGCGCCTGAAGGAACTCGAAGCCGCCGGCGTCGTCGAGCGCAGGCCCCCGCCGCATGCGGGCGACGCGCACGAGTACCACCTGACGCAGGCGGGCCGGGAGTTGCGGCCCATCGTCGAGGCGGTCGGCGTCTGGGGGCAGCGCTGGGTGACGACCGAGGCGACGCTGCGCCATCTGGACGCGAACCTGCTGATGTGGGACATCCGCCGCAACGTGCAGCCGGACCCGGCCCCCGCCGCCCGCACCACGATCCAGTTCATCTTCTGCGATCGCCCGGCGGCCGAACGCAATTACTGGCTGGTCGTGGAGCAGGGGCACGAAGTCGACCTGTGCACCGTGGACCCCGGCTTCGACGTCGATCTGTACGTGGCCACCGACCTGCGCACGCTGACCGAGGTTTGGCTCGGCTACATGGACTTGGCGCAAGCG
Organism: Pseudomonadota bacterium; assembly: GCA_018241985.1. Taxonomy (GTDB): domain Bacteria; phylum Pseudomonadota; class Gammaproteobacteria; order Burkholderiales; family Burkholderiaceae_C; genus Rhodoferax_A. The sequence continues at coordinate 1,818 of JAFECV010000246.1, forward strand.
AAGGACAGCGGCGCGGTCAGGCTGACGGGAAGCCGTGAGCATGAGATCGAGTTCCGGACCTGGCTGCATTTGAGCGCCTTTGCCGCAGTGAAGAAACAGGTGGCTTCGCCGCAGTTGCTGATGGCGGCGTCGTAGGCGTCCTCGCCATCACCCGCACGATCTCGGGATGCCACCGCAGCGGCTGCCCTCGTGCGCTGCACCTGTCCGTCCGCGACACCCGCACGGGTGACAGCTGTCACGCGCCGCCCTCGCGCGGGCTCGTGACACTTCTTTTATCGAGGGTTAACCCTCGGCATTCACCTTCTTTTCGTTCGCCGCCGGCGTGGCACGGCTCTTGCGCAGGAATCGTCCAGAGACTCCGCAGGAGACAGGAATGCGCAACGCCGCGCCAGCAGCAGCCGTCCAGACACAAGATGGCGACCGCCGCGCCGAAGGGCCCGAGGGCCCGCTCGTCGGCATCATCGCGAACCCGGTGTCGGCACGCGACATCCGGCGCGTGGTGGCGAACGCGAACAGCCTGCAGCTGGCCGACCGGGTGAACATCGTGCTGCGCACGCTCGCCGCGCTGGGCGCCTGCGGCGTGCGGCGCGTGCTGATGATGCCGGACCGCGAGGGCCTCAAACCCATGCTGCTGCGGCATCTGGCGCGCGAGCGCGCAGCCGCGGGCGACGGCCGCCATCACTGGCCGCAGCTGGACTGGCTGGCGATGCCGGTGACGGCGCGCGTGGACGACAGCTTCCGCGCGGCGCGGCTGCTGCGCGAGGCGGGCGCGGCCGCGATCGTCGTGCTGGGCGGCGACGGCACGCACCGCGCGGTGGTGCGCGAGTGCGGGCCGGTGCCGATCGCGGGCCTGTCGACCGGCACCAACAACGCCTACCCCGAGATGCGCGAAGCGACGCTGGCCGGGCTCGCGGTGGGGCTGTACGCGACCGGGCGCATTCCGGCGGACCGGGCGCTGGCGTTCAACAAGCGGCTGGACGTGGCGCTGAACGCCGGCCGCGCCGACGCGCGCCACGACATCGCGCTGGTCGACGTGGCGATCGCGCGCGAGCACTACATCGGCGCGAAGGCGCTGTGGAAGACCGATTCGCTCGCCGCGCTGTACCTGGCGTTCGCCGAGCCGGAGGCGATCGGCCTGTCGGCGATCGGCGGGCTGCTGGCGCCGGTCGGCCGGCGCGAGGCCGGCGGCCTGCGCATCGAGCTCGAACCGCCCGAGGACGACGCGGCCGAGGCGTCGGCCGCACCGCTGTTCCATCTGCAGGCGCCGATCGCGCCCGGGCTGCTGCGGCCGGTGCCGGTGCACGGCTGGCACCGGCTGGCCGACGGCGAGCCGGTGCGCGTGCACCAGCGCAGCGGCGTGGTCGCGCTCGACGGCGAGCGTGAGATCACCTTCGGCCCCGCGGACCACCTGACGGTGACGTTGCGCGAACGCGCGTTCCGCTCGATCGACATCGCCGCCTGCCTGCGCCACGCCGCGCTGCACGGTCTGTTGCGCGATCCGCCGCAGCATCCGGTCCCCGCCCGCATTCCCGCGGCGCCGCACCGCACCACTTCCACCTCCCTGCAACCTTCGACCCCCGCACCCATGCTGCAAACCCAAGGAGACCCCGCATGAATGCCAAGACCTCTGCCTCCAAGGCCGCGCTGCCGCTAGGCCGCGACGAACTGCTCGCCTGCTACCGCCGGATGCGCACGATCCGCGAGTTCGAGGAACGCCTGCACGTGGATTTCTCGCGCGGCGACATCCCCGGCTTCGTCCACCTGTACGCGGGCGAGGAAGCGACCGGCGTCGGCATCCTGCACCACCTGAACGACGGCGACCGCATCGCCAGCACGCACCGCGGCCACGGCCACTGCATCGCCAAGGGCGTCGACGTGGTCGCGATGATGAAAGAGATCTACGGCAAGACCGGCGGCGCCTGCAACGGCAAGGGCGGCTCGATGCACATCGCCGACCTGTCCAAGGGCATGATGGGCGCGAACGGCATCCTCGGCGCCGGTGCGCCGCTGATCTGCGGCGCCGCGCTGGCCGCGAAGTTCCGCGGCAAGGGCGAGGTCGGCATCTCCTTCGTCGGCGACGGCGCGTCGAACCAGGGCATGTTCCTCGAGAGCCTGAACCTGGCGGCGGTGTGGAACCTGCCGGCGATCTTCGTGATCGAGAACAACGGCTACGCCGAATCGACCTCGCGCGACTACGGCACCGCGGTCGACAGCTACGTGGACCGCGCGGCCGGCTTCGGCGTGCCGGGCGTCACCGTCGACGGCACCGACTTCTTCGCGGTGCACGAGGCCGCCGGCGAAGTGATCCGCCGCGCGCGCGAAGGCGGCGGACCGTCGCTGCTGGAATGCAAGATGGTGCGCTTCTACGGCCACTTCGAGGGCGACGCGCAGACCTACCGCGGCGCCGGAGAGCTCGACGACATCCGCGCGAACCGCGACTGCCTGAAAACCTTCGGCCGGCGCGTGACTGAAGCCGGC
>JAFECV010000247.1 GCA_018241985.1 Pseudomonadota bacterium
AAGGACATGGGGGACAATCTCGCGCCGGCCGGCTCCGACCGGATTCGTCATGCCGCTCAGTTTAGTGAACCGTCCCCCGAACCGTCTCGTCGCCTTCGGCTGCCTGGCGCTCAGCATGTCGCTGGTCGGCAGCTACGTCGCGCTGTCCAAGCCGCTGGTGGCCGCGCTGCCGGTATTCCTGCTCGGCTGGCTGCGCTTCGGCATCGGCGCGCTCGCGATGCTGGGCTGGCTGCGCAAGCCGCGCGAGGAGGTGCCGCTCGCCCCGCGCATGCGCTGGCTGCTGTTCCTCGAATCGTTCCTCGGCAACTTCCTGTTCACGGTCTGCATGCTGTACGGCGTGAGCCTGACCAGCGCGGTGTCGGCGGGCGTGATCATGGCGGCAATCCCGGCGGCCGTCGCGCTGATGAGCTGGGCGTTCCTGCGCGAGCGGATCAGCGCGCGCGTGTGGAGCGCCGTCGCCTGCGCCGCGGTCGGCATCGGCCTGCTCGCGCTATCGAAACAGCAGCACACGGGCGGCGCCGGACCTGGGGTTACCGGCGACCGAGCCTGGCTCGGCAACCTGCTGATCGTCGGCGCGGTGCTGTGCGAAGCGTCGTACGCGGTGATCGGCAAGCGGTTGACCAAGGTCCTCGGCCCGAAGCGTATCGCCGCGCTGATCAATCTCTGGGGTTTTGCGCTGATGACGCCGCTCGGGTTCTACCTCGCGCTGCGCTTCGACTTCGCGGCCGTGCCGGCCGGCATCTGGCTGCTGCTGGTGTTCTACGCGCTCGCGGCCAGCGTGTTCAGCGTCTGGCTCTGGATGACCGGCCTTCGCGGCGTGCCGGCGGCGCTGGGCGGCGTGTTCACCGTGATGCTGCCGATCTCGACCGCGCTGATCGGCGTGCTGGCGCTGGGCGAGCACCTGGTCGGCATGCAGTTGCTGGCATTCGCGGTCGCGCTGCTGGGCGTATTGCTCGCGACCTTTCCGTCGCGCCAGCAGCTGCGCGCCGCGCGCGTCGCCACGCGCACACAAGCGCGCTAAGCCACCGCCGCGCCGTCGAGCACGATGCCGTCCTGATCGGCGTACAGCCAGTCGCCGGGCTGCACCCACACCCCCTGGATCTGGACCACGACGTTGCTCTGGCCGGCACCGCGCTTCTCGGTCGGCAGCGGCATCGCCGCGAGCGCGCGGATGCCCAGCGGCAGCTTTGCCAATTCGGCCACGTCGCGCACGCAGCCATCGATCACCACGCCGGCCCATCCGTTGCGCACGGCCTCCGCAGCGAGGTTGCCGCCGAGCAGCGCCCGGCGCAGCGAGCCGCCGCCGTCGATCACCAGCACCCGGCCGTCGCCGGCCTGCTCGACCGCGGCGCGGACCAGCGAGTTGTCCTCGAAGCATTTGATCGTGGCCACCGGCCCGCTGAACTGCTGCAACGCACCGTAGTTGCGAAACACCGGCGGCAGCACGCGGAACCGGCCGGAGGCGTCGCCCTTGTGCGCGTCGCACAGGTCGCAGGTGGCGGGGGAAGTGGTCATAGCGGGACGCCTTGTTCTTCGAGGGACGTTGAGCGAAAAGAGCCGGATCGCACGCGGAAAAAAACCATTCCGACGCGGCGCCGCGGCAGGGCCCGCGCCGGCGGGTGCGGCAAGCATACCGAATTTCGCTGATCCCCCAGGAGAAACGCCGGCGGCGGCCACGCATAAAAAAGCAACACGTCAGAGGGAAAAATCGCGGATTTCCCTATGAAACTGGCTATTCCTACAGTAGCATCCGCAATGCCACTGCAAGAGTGATCCTGCTTGGCTTTCAACGTCAACTTCAAGAAGGAAAGATCGTCATGGCAACTGCGAAGAAAGCGCCGGCCAAAAAAGCGCCGGCAAAGAAGGCGGCTGCGGCCAAGAAACCGGCGGCGAAGAAGTCGGCACCGGCGAAGAAGGCCGCAGTCAAGAAGGTTGCGGCGAAGAAGGCCGCGCCGGCAAAGAAGGTCGCCGCCAAGAAGCCGGCCGCGAAGAAGCGCACCCCGAACGCCGCGTTCATGAAGGCGCTGACCCCGAGTGCCGCGCTGGCCGCGGTGGTCGGTTCGGCCCCGCTGCCCCGTACCGAAGTGATCAGCAAGCTGTGGGCTTACATCAAGAAGAACAAGCTGCAGGACGCGGTCAACAAGCGCATGATCAACGCCGACGCCAAGCTGAAGGAAATCTTCGGCAAGATGCAGGTGTCGATGTTCGAGATGGCCGGCATCATCGGCAAGCACCTGAAGTAAGACCGCAAGCAGCGGGCGATCCGTCCCCGCTGTCCGCGCTCCGCAAAAGGCCGGCTCACGCCGGCCTTTCTTCATGCAGCATCCAGGCGAACGGCCCGCCCTCCGTCCCGTGAACAAGATGCCCGGCGCGACACCTACCGATTCTCTGCCGCGGTCTGTGGCGCAAAGCGCCTGGGCCCGGCTCGTCGCGCGCGCGCCGCTGGCCCGGGCGATCGACGCATTCCTCCGCGGCGTCTCGCAGGTGGTGTTCCAGGACCACCTGCCCTGCGCGCTGCTGATCCTGCTCGCTGTCGCATGGGCAGCCTATGACGGCCGGCACCCGGCGCTGCTCGGCGGCGCGGTGCTCGCAACCGTAATCGCGACACTGACGGCGCGCCTGCTGGGCGCGAACGCTGCCCTGCTGCGCCGCGGGCTGTTCGGCTACAACGGCATGCTGGTCGGCATCGCGCTACCGACCTTCCTCTCGTCCTCGCCGGCGCTGTGGGCCTGCATAGTTCTCGGCGCCCTGCTCTCGACCGTCGCGATGCTCGCGTTCATCACGCTGCTGCGGCCCTGGAGGCTGCAGGTGCTGACCGCGCCGTTCGTGCTGATCACCTGGTGCCTGCTGCTGGCCGCGTACCCGTTCGCGCGGCTGCCGGGCGCGGGCCTTCCGGCGCCGGTGCTGGCGCATGCAGCTTCAATCGACCCCAGTCTGCCGTTCACGGTGCAGGACACGCTGCTCGCCGCGCTCCGCGGCGTCGCACAGGTGTTCTTCCTTCCGGATGCGGCAAGCGGCGCGCTGATCCTCGCCGGCATCGCGGTGGCGTCGCGCCGCGCCGCGCTGGCTGCAGCCGCTGGTTCGCTGCTGTCGCTCGCGGTGGCCTGGCTGCTCGGCGCGGATCGGGCCGCGACGCTGGCCGGCCTGTATTCGTTCAGCGCGGTGCTGACCGCGGTGGCACTGGGCGACGCGCTCGGCGGCCCCGGACCGCGCGCCGCGACGTATGCGGCGTTCGGCGTGATCGCGACCGTGATCGTGCAAGCGGCGCTGAACACGCTGCTCGCGCCGCTCGGCATTCCGGCGCTGACGATGCCGTTCGTGCTGACGACCTGGCTCTTTCTGCTGGCGCGGCGCCTTGCCCGCGATTGAGCAACAAATCGGGCTGCAGCGAAGGCAATATCTTCGCGTTCAGCTATTGTTTCTGTAGCGAAGCGCGCGTGATCTCGGCTAACGTGGCGCGCGTGGTCAGCAGCTCCGGGTCCAGCATCACCTCGATCAGCGTGCCTTCGCTGCGTGCCAGCGCCGCGCGAAGCTCGGGTTCGAACTGCTCGGTGCGCTCGATGCGCACGCCGGCGTAGCCGTAGCTGCGCGCCAGCGCGGCGAAGTCGGGGTTGTGCAGCGTCGATCCGGCCACGCGCTCGGGATACTCGCGCTCCTGGTGCATCCGTATCGTGCCGTACATGCCGTTGTTCAGCAGCACGACGATGGTCTTCGCGCCATGCTGGACCGCGGTCGCGAGTTCCTGCCCGGTCATCAGGAAGTCGCCGTCGCCGGTCAGGGTCAGCACGGTGCGGCCGGGGTCCGCGATCGCCGCGGCGACGCCGGCCGGCACGCCGTAGCCCATCGCGCCCAGCGCCGGCGCGAGCTGGGTCTTCGCGCCCTGCGCGAGGCCCGGGTAGCGGAAGAACCGGTGCAGCCAGCTCGCGAAGTTGCCGGCGCCGTTCGTCAGCACGGCATGAGGCGGCAGAAGGCGCTCGAGCGTGGCGACGATCGCGGGCATGTCGATCGCCGGCATGTCGATCTCGCCCTGCAAAGGCTGCGGCTCGCGGTTCGCCAGGTAGTCTTCGTGGCAGGCGGCAGTCCACGCGCTCCAGCGCACGGCGGCCGGCGGCGCAAGCGTCGCGAGGCTTTGCGCGGCCGCGCCCATGGTCGCGTTGATCGCCAGATCGGCCTGGTAGACGCGATGCAGTTCCTCGGCGCTCGCGTGCACGTGCACCAGCGTCTGGCGCGGCCGCGGCGCCTCGATCAGCGTGTAGCCGCCGGTCGTCGCCTCGCCGAGCCGCGGGCCGATCGCG
>JAFECV010000248.1 GCA_018241985.1 Pseudomonadota bacterium
CGCGGCGACAACCGGCGCCTGGCTGGTGAAGACCTGCGCCGCGGCCAGCCGGCGCTCTCGGCCGGCCGTCTCCTCACGCCGGCCGCGCTCGGCCTTCTGGCCAGCCTCGGTCTGCGGACCGTGCCGGTGGTCCGCCGGCTGCGCGTCGCGTATTTTTCGACCGGCGACGAGATCCTGAGCCTGGGCGATGCGCCGCGCGAGGGCGCGGTGTACGACAGCAACCGCTACACCGTGTTCGGCCTGCTGCGGCGCCTGGGCTGCGAAGTGATCGATCTCGGCGTGGTACGCGACGACCCGGCCCAGCTCGAAGCCGCGTTCACCGGTGCCGCTGCACGCGCCGACGCGATCATCACCAGCGGCGGCGTCAGCGTCGGCGAAGCCGACCACACCCGCATGATGATGAAGCAGCTCGGCGACGTCGCGTTCTGGCGCATCGCGATGCGGCCGGGCCGGCCGATGGCGGTCGGGCGCATCGGCAAGTCGAGCCGTTTCGCCGCCGGGCCGCCCCAAGGCGAAACAGCCCCCTCGGGGGGCAGCGAACCACGCGGAGCGGGGAGCGTGGGGGCCATCCTCTTCGGCCTGCCCGGCAATCCGGTCGCGGTCATGGTGACCTTTCTCGCGTTCGTGCGTCCGGCGCTGCTGCGCATGATGGGCGCGTCGGCCGAGCCGCTGCCGCGCCTCAAGGCGCACAGTCAGGAGGCGATCCGCAAGAAGCCGGGGCGCACCGAGTACCAGCGCGGCATCGTCAGCACCGGCGCGGGCGGCAGCCTGCAGGTGCGCACCACCGGCAACCAGGGCTCGGGCGTGCTCAGCTCGATGGTGCAGGCGAACGGCCTGATCGTGCTGCCGCACGAGGGCGGTGACGTCGCGGTCGGCGACGAGGTCGAAGTGATGATGTTCGACGGAGTGATCTAGCTGGGAGCACGGTGGCGGCTTTGTACAAAGCCATCCTCCACGCAGAGTGGTGCAGGACCGGGGCAATTTGTTTACCGAGGCGAACTGTTCTGGGGCCAGGACCATCTGGACATGCTCGAAGAGGCCATCCAGCGGCACAGAACCTACATTGCAGGGTAAGCCAGGGCCGAGTTTTCCTGGACAGATGGAACCATGGCGGCCTCCCGACCGCGATCCTCGAACGTGCAGTGCTGGCGCGCTGATTCCGAACTGCAGACCCGAATGCGTTCTCAGCCAGCTTGGTACAAACGGGACGTCAGCTGACTGGTGCGAGGCCGAGTGACTCCTGATGGCCGGACAGATCCACTCGACCAGGACGTTGAGCGCGTGGATCGTTGTGCGGCAAGCGGAACGTCGCTTGGCTCGCATCACACGGCCGTGCCCGCGGCAGTCGATTGGGCCTGAGCGACCCGCCTGCCGAGCCGACCCCTGCTTTTCCGTACCGCCAAGAAGAAAGCACTCGGTGTCTCCGCCAAGTGCTTTCTTTTTACCGAATCTGGTAGGCGCGATTGGACTCGAACCAACGACCCCCACCATGTCAAGGTGGTGCTCTAACCAGCTGAGCTACGCGCCTGGGGTATTTGGAGCCCAGCATTGTAGCAGCGGTGGACCGCTTTCAGCGCCGGCGCGCGGCGCGCACGCCCTTGACTTCGGCCACCAGCGCGAGCACCTTGCCGAGCCGGGCGGTATCGCCGGTCTCGACCGTGAACAGCATCTGGGCCGCGCCGCGGGTGACGCGCGTCTGCACGCCGATCACGTTCATGCGCTCCTTCGCGAACAGGTCCGAGATGTCGCGCACCAGCCCCTGGCGGTCGGCGGCCTCGACCAGTACGTCGATCGGGTAGACCGCGCTCTGCTCCACGCTGCGCGCACCCCATTCGACGGCGATCACCCGCTCGCCGTTCCGGACCGCCATCTCGCGGAAATTCGCGCAGTCGGCCCGGTGCACGCTGACCCCCCGGCCCCGCGTCACGAAGCCGCGGATCGGGTCGGGCGGGGCCGGCTTGCAGCACTTGGCGAGCTGGGTCATCAGCGAATCGACGCCGACGACGAGCACGCCGCCCTTCTCCAGCGTCTCGGGGCTGCGCGCCTTCTTCAAAGGCACCGCGTCCGCGGCCGGCGCCGACGGCAAAGGGCGCAGCAGCGCCTCGATGTTGCGCAGCGAGAATTCGTCCTTGCCGACGACCTCGAACAGCTCGTCCGCGCTGCGGAAACCGAGCCGCCCCGCGATGTCTTCCAGCTTGACCGCGGTGCGGCCTTCGCGCTGCAGGAGTTTTTCCACCGCCTCGCGGCCGCGCGCCACGGTTTCATGCTGCGCCAGCGCGTTGAACCAGGCGCGCGCCTTCGCGCGCGCGCGCGGGCTTGCCAGATAGCCGAGTTCGGGATTGAGCCAGTCTCGCGACGGGCCGCCCTCCTTCGCCGCGACGATCTCCACCGTCTGGCCGTTCGAGAGCGGCGTGTTCAAAGGCACCATCACGCCGTCGACGCGCGCGCCGCGGCAGCGGTGGCCCAGGTCGGTGTGCACGCTGTAGGCGAAGTCGACCGGCGTCGCGCCCTGCGGCAGGTCGACCACGGCGGCCTCGGGGGTCAGCACGTAGATCCGGTCCTCGAACAGGCCCTGGTCGGCGGCGGCGCCGGCGAGTTCGCGCTCCCATGCGAACAACTGGCGCAGCACCGCGATCTTCGCGTCGTACTCGCCGGCGGCGGAGACGCCGCTATAGCCCTTGGCGCCGGCTTCCTTGTAGACCCAGTGCGCCGCGACACCATGCTCCGCATGCTCGTGCATCGCCCGCGTGCGGATCTGGATTTCGATCGGCTGGCCGGCGGCGTCGGTGACCACGGTGTGCAGCGACTGGTAGCCGTTCGCCTTCGGCCGGGCGATGTAGTCGTCGAACTGATCGGCGATCGGCGCGAAGCGGCTGTGCACCCAGCTCAGCGCCGCATAGCAGTCGCGTAGTTGCGGCACGACCACGCGCAGCGCGCGGATGTCGAGCACGTCGTGGAAGGCCAGCGCCTTGCCGCGCATCTTGCGCACGATGCTGTAGATGTGCTTGGGCCGGCCCTGCACCGTCGCCGCGATGCCCTGCGCACGCAGCTCGGCTTCGAGCTGCCCACGAAGCTGCTGCACGTAGTTCTCGCGCTCGGTGCGCTTCTGGTCCAGCAGCTGCGCGACCTGCCGGTAGGTGTCGGGCTCGAGGAAGCGGAACGCGAGATCCTCGATCTCCCACTTGAGCTGCCAGATCCCGAGCCGGTTCGCCAGCGGCGCGAACACCTGCAAGGTCTCACGCGCCATGGCGGGCGGCATCGGCCGCTTACTGGCCGCGTAGAAACGCAGCGTCTGCAGCCGCGACGCGAGCCGCAACAGCACCACGCGCAGGTCGCGCGAGAACGCGAGCAGCATCTTGCGCACGGTCTCGGTCTGCGCCGACGCGTCGGCGGCAAGCTGTGCCGACGGGGCCGCGGCGCGCGAGCGCTTCTGCACCTGGATCAGCTTGGTCGTCTCGATCGCGAGCGACGCAAAGCTCTCGCCGAACGCCTTCGCGATGATGTCGCGCGGCTTGTTCAGGTGCTCGCAGGCATAGACCAGGTAGCTGGCGGCTTGCATCGCGTCCGAGCCGCCGAGCGACGCGAGAACCGCGGCGACCGCGTCCGCGTGCGCCAGCGTGTTCTCGCCGGTGTCCAGCGTCTCGCCCGCGATCAGCGGCTCGGCGAACGCGCGTGCGCGCGCCGGCGCGTCGGCCTCGGCCGGCATGCCGGCGGCGGTCGCGGTGATCAGTTCGGGAACGTCCGACCGATTGGCGGACGCATCCTGCGGGCGGACCTGCAGCGTCTTCATCATGCCCCCGGCCGCTTCGCGTTCAGCCCAGCAGGAACGACGCCACCGCCTCGACCTGGTCCGCCGCGACCAGGGTCGGCGCATGGCCGACGCCGGCGAATTCCACCAGCCTTGCCTTCGGCCCGCGCCCGGCCATCGCCTGCGCGGTCGCCGGGCTCAGCAGGTCCGACTCGGCGCCGCGCAGCAGCAGCGTCTCGGCGCGGATGCCGTCGTAGAGCTTCCACATCGCGGCTTCGCCCTGCGCCGCCGCATCCTCGGTCAGCGCCCGGAACGGCAACGCGATCGCCGGGTCGTAGTGCAGCGTCAGCGCGCCCGAGGCGTCGCCTTCGATGGGCCGCACCATCGGCGCCGACAGCGCGAGCCACTGCGCCGGCGTGTGCGGGCCGAAGCTGCTCGAGGTCGCCCACAGCGCATCGGCCGCCTGCTGCAGCGACTCGAAGCGCCCGGTGTTGCCGAGGTACTGGCCGATGCGCTGCAGCGCCTGCCACTGGATCACC
>JAFECV010000249.1 GCA_018241985.1 Pseudomonadota bacterium
CAAGACCACCTGCACCGGCGTCGAGATGTTCAGGAAACTCCTCGACCAGGGCCAGGCCGGCGACAACGTCGGCATCCTCTTGCGCGGCACCAAGCGCGAGGAAGTCGAGCGCGGCCAGGTCCTGTGCAAGCCCGGCTCCATCAAGCCGCACACCCACTTCACCGCCGAGGTGTACGTCCTGTCCAAGGACGAAGGCGGGCGCCACACCCCGTTCTTCAACAACTACCGGCCCCAGTTCTACTTCCGCACCACGGACGTCACCGGCGCCATCGAGCTGCCCCAGGACAAGGAGATGGTGATGCCCGGCGACAACGTGACGATCACCGTCAAGCTCATCGCCCCGATCGCGATGGAAGAGGGCCTGCGCTTTGCGATCCGCGAAGGCGGCAAGACCGTGGGCGCGGGGGTCGTGGCAAAGATCATGGAATAACTTTGCGGGTCGGACCACTCGCCACAGGCGATATGCTCTGACCCCAACTAACCAAGGACTTGCGGGTCAGGCCACTCGCGAAGCGATGTGCTCTGACCCCAACTGACTGAGAAGATTTCGTGCAGGGGCGTAGCTCAATTGGCAGAGCGCCGGTCTCCAAAACCGAAGGTTGATGGTTCGATTCCTTCCGCCCCTGCCACCCGCCTGACCGGCGGGTAAAACCGGCCCGCCCCTTGCGGCGGGCCTCGGCGCCTTCACGGGGCGCCACATCGACGCATTGAATTTGCAGCAGCTGCAACTGGCAGGAACGAACCCTGAACATGGCAACGTCACAGATTGAGACCGTCAGCACGGGCGCGGACAAGGTCAAGCTCGTGGTTGCGGCGTTGCTGCTGGTCGCCGCGCTGGCGGCCTATTACCTGCTCGGCTCCAAGGGGGCGCTGATCCAGTGGGCCGCGCTGCTGATCTGCCTGGCCGTCGCGGTCGTCGTGTTCCTGGTTTCCGAGTCCGGGCGGCGCCTGGTGGCGTTCGGGCGCGACGCCTGGCGCGAGGTGCGCAAGGTGGTATGGCCCACGCGCAAGGAAGCGATCCAGATGACGCTGTACGTGGCCGCGTTCGTCGTGATCATGGCGCTGTTCCTGTGGCTGTCCGACAAGACCCTCGAGTGGGTGTTCTACGACCTGATCCTGGGGTGGAAGAAATAATGACGGAAATCATCGAGACCCTGGGCCCGCAGGTCACGGCGGCGCCGGCGCATCCCGACATGCACTGGTACATCGTGCACGCGTATTCGGGCATGGAAAAGGCGGTCGCGCGCAACATCGTCGAGCGCGTCAACCGCAGCGAGATGGCGCCGAAGTTCGGGCGCATCCTGGTCCCGACCGAAGAGGTGGTCGAGGTCAAGAACGGCCAGAAGAAGACCACCGAGCGCCGCCTGTTCCCCGGCTACGTGTTCGTCGAGATGGTGATGGACGACGAGAGCTGGCACCTGGTCAAGCACACGAACAAGGTCACCGGCTTCGTCGGCGGCGCGAAGAACCGCCCGGCGCCGATCTCCGACGGCGAGGTGCAGAAGATCGTCGAACAGATGCAGGAAGGCACCGAGAAGCCGCGGCACAAGGTCGAATTCGAGGTCGGCGAGTACGTGCGCGTCAAGGAAGGCCCGTTCACCGACTTCAACGGCTCGGTCGAGGACGTCAACTACGAGAAGAGCAAGGTGCGGGTGTCGGTCACGATCTTCGGCCGCGCCACGCCGGTGGAACTGGAATTCAGCCAGATAGAGAAAACCTGATACCTGGGGTCAGACCACTCGCGAAGCGATGTGCTCTGACCCCATCTGACTAGTCGGATTTCGCGCTTCCCGACTCGGCGCAAAGTCCACAGCAACAAGAGTCGTCAACCCCGGGGAGCCGAGGAACCGGCCGGCAGGCCGAAACCCGGCGTCTGTACCCGCAAGGAGAAACCATGGCGAAGAAAATCGTCGGTTTTGTCAAGCTGCAAGTGCCAGCGGGCAAGGCCAATCCGTCGCCCCCGATCGGCCCGGCGCTGGGCCAGCGTGGGCTGAACATCATGGAGTTCTGCAAGGCGTTCAACGCGCAGACCCAGGGCGTCGAGCCCGGGCTGCCGCTGCCGGTGGTGATCACCGCTTACGCCGACAAGAGCTTCACCTTCATCATCAAGACGCCACCGTCGACGATCCTGATCAAGAAGGCGGTGAAGATCGACAAGGGGTCGGCGCGTCCGCAGAGCGACAAGGTCGGCAAGATCACGCGCGCGCAGCTCGAGGAGATCGCGAAGACCAAGCTGAAGGACATGACCGCGGCCGATCTGGACGCCGCGGTGCGCACCATCGCGGGCTCGGCCCGGTCGATGGGCGTGACGGTGGAGGGCGTGTGATGGCCAAGCTCACGAAACGCGAAAAGACCTACGAAGGCAAGATCGACAGCAGCAAGCTGTACCCGCTCGCCGATGCGCTCGCGCTGGTCAAGGACTGCGCCACCGCGAAGTTCGACGAGTCGATCGACGTGGCGGTGCAGCTCGGCATCGACGCGAAGAAGTCCGACCAGGTGGTGCGTGGCGCCGTGGTGATGCCGGCCGGCACCGGCAAGACCAAGCGGGTCGCGGTGTTCGCCCAAGGCGCCAAGGCCGACGAAGCCAAGGCCGCCGGCGCCGACATCGTCGGCATGGACGACCTGGCCGCGCAGGTGAAGGCCGGCAACATGCCGTTCGACGTCGTGATCGCGGCGCCGGATGCGATGCGCGTGGTCGGCACGCTGGGCCAGATTCTCGGGCCGCGCGGCCTGATGCCGAACCCGAAGGTCGGCACCGTGACGCCCGATGTCGCCACGGCGGTCAAGAACGCCAAGGCGGGCCAGGTGCAGTTCCGGGTCGACAAGGCCGGCATCGTGCATTCGACCATCGGCCGCCGCTCGTTCGACACCGACAAGCTGCAGCAGAACCTGCGCGCGCTGGTCGATGCGCTGACCAAGGCCAAGCCGGCGTCGAGCAAGGGGGTTTACCTGAGGAAGGTCGCGGTGTCGTCGACGATGGGTGTCGGTGTCCGGGTGGACACGCAGACCCTGGCCGGCTGACCGCGGACAGATTCGTGCCGGCCGCGAGGCCGGCGCGTGAGGTGGTGGGCCGCGGCCGGCAGAGGCTGTCCGCGGGCCATCCAAGACCGTTGGCGTGCAGGGCTCTTATGCCGGGCACTTAATTCGCAAATCGAGCCAACGCAGATGGCGGTCCCGCTGACGAGGAATTCGCGAGATTTCCGAAACAGTTGATCGCTGCAATGGGCGCGTCGTCCGGTCATCCGGCGGCGCATATTGAAGGAGCAGACCTTGAGTCTCAGTCGCAGTGAGAAGGAAGCGGTCATCCAGGAGGTGACCGATCTTGCCGCCACGGCCCAGACGCTCGTGATGGCGGAATACCGCGGCATCACGGTCGCGGACATGACCCGCTTGCGCAGCAACGCGCGCGGCAACGGCGTGAACCTTAGCGTGTTGAAGAACACGCTGGCACGCCGCGCCGTCGCCGGCAGCGCGTTCGAAGTCGTGTCGGACCAGATGACCGGCCCGCTGATCTACGGCTTCTCCACCGATGCCGTGGCCGCCGCTCGCGTGGTGGCCGAGTTCGCGAAAACCAACGACAAATTGGTGATCCGCGGCGGCGCATCGAGCGGGAAGGCGCTGGACGTCGCCGGCGTCAAGCAGCTCGCCAGCATTCCGCCTAAGGAAGTGTTGCTGGCGCAGTTGCTGGGCTTGATGCAATCGCCGGTGTCGCGGATGGCCCGTGTGCTGGCCGCGCTCGCGGAACAACGGGGCGCTGGCCAGCCGGCCGAAGCCGCCGCCGCCTGAACAACTTTTTCAAGGAAATCAAAATGGCATTCGATAAAGACGCATTCCTGACCGCGCTCGACAGCATGACGGTCATCGAACTCAACGACCTGGTGAAAGCCATCGAAGAGAAATTCGGCGTGAGCGCCGCGGCGATGGCGGCCCCGGCCGCGGGCGGCGGCGGCGCGGCGGCCCCGGCGGCGGAAGAGAAGACCGAGTTCAACGTGATGCTGCTGGAAGCCGGCGCGAACAAGGTGTCGGTCATCAAGGCGGTGCGCGAGATCACCGGCCTGGGCCTGAAGGAAGCGAAGGACCTGGTCGACGGCGCGCCGAAGGCGGTCAAGGAAGGCATTGCGAAGGCGGATGCCGAAGCGGCCAAGAAGAAACTCGAAGACGCCGGCGCCAAGGTCGAACTCAAGTAAATCGGTCTGGAACTGCTGCGCGACGCGATCCTGGCCCTGCGATGCTCGCCGTACGTCAGTACGGCTGCGCTTCTCGAACCAGCCTCGC
>JAFECV010000024.1 GCA_018241985.1 Pseudomonadota bacterium
CGTGCTCGGCATGACCGCGTCGATGTTCAAGGGCTATCTGCGCTACATCGCGAACCGGCGCGCGACGCAGATCGGGCTCGGCGAATTGTTCCCGAACGAAACCAATCCGTTCCCATGGATGAGCGAGATGATCGATCTGAAGAAGGAGCGCAACTTCTTCGAGACCCGTGTCATCGAGTACCAGTCGGGTGGCGCACTCTCATGGGATTGAGCCTCTCTGCAGCAATGAGTTTCCAGAATCGCACGGACTGTCGACCGCGACCGAGAATCGTGGCGCCAGCCCGAGCACCCTCGTTCATGGTGCTGGGCGTCTTGCCCAACACCATGGATCGCTTCCTGCCGCACAACAGGCGTGAAGTGCTCTTTGTAACTTGATCAAGGAGAAAATGATGGCAACTGCGAAGAAACCGGCCGCCAAGAAGGCCGCTGCGAAGAAGGCTCCCGCCAAGAAGGCGGCAGCGAAGAAAGCGCCGGCGAAAAAGGCCGCGGCCAAGAAGACCACGGCAAAGAAGGTCGTCGCAAGGAAAGCGCCGGCGAAGAAGGCAGCTGCGAAGCGCCCGGCCGCCAAGAAGGCCGCGGCAAAGCGTCCGGCGGCGAAGAAGGCCGCCGCGAAGCGCCCGGCCGCCAAGAAGGCGGCGAAGAAGGCGCCGGCCAAGAAGGCCGCGGCGAAGCGCCCGGCCGCCAAGAAGGCTGCGGCGAAAAAGGCGCCGGCCAAGAAGGCTGCCGCGAAGCGCCCGGCCGCGAAGAAGGCTGCGAAGAAGCCCGCCGCGAAAAAGGCGAAGGCGCCCGCCCGCAAGGCGGTTGCTGCACCGGCCCCGGCCGCGCAAACCACGCTGAACCCGCAGGCGGCATGGCCGTTTCCGACGGCCGGCAAGCCCTGACGGACCTCGATTAGTTCCAAGCGGGACCACCCGCTATCACGGCCCGCTGTCCGCAAGGCAGCGGGCATTTTTTATCCGGCGCGCCGTGTCCGCGACCGGCCTCGCAGCCGTGATGTGCGGCAGCTAGAACTTCAGCAGCACCGGATCGATGCGGTAGTTCTGCGGCCCGCGCTGCGCGATCTTGATCGCGCCGACCCGGTTTCCCAATGCCGCGCAGCGCGCCAGGCTCCAGCCCTGCTCGAGTCCGTACAGCAGCGCGCCGCGGTACGCGTCGCCGCAGCCGGTCGGATCGACCACCGCCTGTGCCGTGATCGGCGGCACCAGGGTCTTCTCGCCCTGCTGCCAGACCTCGCTGCCCTCAGCGCCGAGCGTGACGACCAGCCCCTGCACGCGGCGCGAGATCTCGGCCGGGCTCCATCCGGTGCGCTCGGCCAGCATCTTGCCTTCGTAGTCGTTGACCGCGACCCAGGTCGCGAGTTCGACGAAGCGCGCGAGTTCTGCGCCGTCGAACATCGGCAAGCCCTGGCCCGGGTCGAACATGAACGGAATGCCGGCGGCATGGAACTGCTCGGCGTGCTGCAGCATCGCGTCGCGGCCATCGGGCGACACGATGCCCAGACGCACGTCCGGCCGCGCGGCGATGGTGTTCGCGTGCGCCTGCTGCATCGCGCCCGGGTGGAACGCGGTGATCTGGTTGTTGTCGCGGTCGGTCATGATCATGGCCTGCGCGGTGTAGCTGCCCTCGATCTCGCGCACGAACTCGGTGCTGATGCCCAAAGCACGCAGCCGCTCGGTGTAGTCCGCGCCGTCGCTGCCCACGGTGGCCATCGGCAACGGCTCGCCGCCGAGCTGCTTCAGGCTGTACGCGATGTTGCCGGCGCAACCGCCGAAGTCGCGCCGCAGGCCGGGCACGAGGAACGACACGTTGAGGATGTGAAGCTGGTCCGGCAGGATCTGCTCGGCGAACCGGCCTTCGAAGGTCATGATGGTGTCGAAGGCCAGGGAGCCGCAGATGATCGCCGCCATGATTTGCTGTTGTCCGTGCGAAAGAGGTCAGGGATAAAAGGCCAGTACCCGGTAGCCGACGATGCGCGCCGCGGTGCCGCTGTCGTCGACGCCCAGCGGCAGCGCGCCGCTCCAATCGGCGCCCGCGCCGAGCACCGGCGCTGCCCGCAGGTCGGTCGGCTGCAGCACGCGGCGCAGCACCGGCTGGTCCTGCGTGTCGGTGAGCGTGAGTTCGATCGCCGGCATCGCCACCGGCACCTGCGCGGTGTTCTTGATCGTCAGGTTGAGCTGGTAGCGGCCGTCGCCGGTCCTGCGAAACGACGAGCTGTCGATCACGATCGCGTCGATCTGGCGCAGCGGCCCGACCTGGCAGCCGAACGGCAGGCACAGCGCCTGCAGCATTCCCTTGCTTGCCGGCACGAACGCGGCGATCCGGTCGCGCTCGCGCACCGCCCACTGCAGTGCCAGCGCGATCAACAGCAACGCGCACAGCGCCCACAGCAGCCTCTGCCGCCGCGGGTCGCCCCAATAGGCCTCGCGCCGCGCCGCGCGCAGGAACGACAGCTGCTGCAACGACGGATCGGCGACAAGCTCGGGTTGCGCCGGGCTCGCCGGCTCGCGCGCGGATTCGCGCGTCGCCGACTTGCGCTGCGGCTTCGGTGCAAAGCTCGGCGCGGCCCGGGGCTTGCGCCGCAGCGCCGGGGACGGCGCCGGCACGGGCTTGTGCACCAGCTCGGACTCCACCGCCGGGCGATTCAGGAATTCGCTGACCGGCGTCGGCTGCTTGCCTCCGTCGGCTGCCGCCGGCAACGACTGATGCAGCGTCGGCAGAAAGCTGTCGCCACGGGTCGAGTCATCGGTCACCGAGTCATGGGTCGCGTCCGCACCTGGCGCGCCAGCACGGCCATGCTGAATCGCTCCCGAAAAATCATGCGACAGGTCCGCCTGCACGGTTCCGGGAAAGTCATCGGGAAGCGCGGCATGCATCGTCCGCGGAAAGTCGTCTTCGCGCTCGGGCATCCGGCTCGCTGCCGGCTCCACCACGGGCCGGGCCCACCACGGCAGCGGCCGCTCGGGGCCTTCGTCCGCCGCAGGTTCGGATTCCGCAGCACCGTGCGGCAACTCGGGCGGCTCGGCGTCCCAGGCCGGTTCCGTCGGTTCCGCGGCCCCAGTGCCGGCGGTCGCGCGAAACGGCGCCGTCTCCGGACCCAGCGTCTCCCGATCCGGTTCTGCGGGTGCGGCCCCGCGCTCCAGCTCTTCATCCTGGCCCGTTTGCAGATGCTCGGCGGCCTGGAACACATCGGCGCATTCGCCGCAGCGCACCCAGCCTTCGGAAATCCGAAGCTGGTCGGGCACGACCTTGAACATCGTCCCGCAGGTCGGGCAGCGCGTGATCATGCTCATCGGAAAGCGATTGTAGGACCGGCGCTCGCTGCATCGACGCGTAGCGGCAGCGCCTCGTCACAGCGTCGCGGTCATCAGGATCCAGCCGTCCTCTTCGTCGGCCACGACCAGCTTCGCGTGCGCCGCGTAGGCCTCTTTCAGCTCGTCGGCCTGCCGCTGCAGGATGCCGGCGAGCACGAGTTCGCCGCCGGGCGCGACATGCGCGCACAGCAAGGGTGCGAGCACCTTGAGCGGCGTCGCCAGGATGTTGGCCAGCACCACGCCATAGCGCCCCTGCGCCAGTTCGGGCGGCCCGGCGCGCAGCCGCGCCTCGTTCGCCGCGGCATTGAGCCGGGTCGATTCGATCGCGGCGGGATCGACGTCGACCGCGTCGATCTCGGTGGCGCCGAACTTCGCCGCGGCGATCGCCAGGATGCCCGAGCCGCAGCCGTAGTCGAGCACGCGGCCCCCCAGCCCGCTCGCGCCCGGCGCCGCCGGATCCGCGCCGGCGTGGCCCGCTATCCAGCGCAGGCACATGCGCGTGGTCGGATGGGTGCCGGTGCCGAACGCCAGCCCCGGGTCGAGCCGGATGATGCGGCGCGCCTCGAGTGGCGGCTCGTGCCAGCTCGGCACGATCCAGAACTGCGGCGTGATCTCGACCGGCCCGAACTGCGACTGGGTCAGCCGCACCCAGTCCTGCTCCGGCACCGGGCGCAGGCCGAGGACCTGGCAATCCACGAAGAAATCCTGCGCAGCCAGCAAGGACTCCGCGCTTCTTGCTATCTCTTCAGTAGCAAACAGCGCCGAGACGCGCGAGCGCTGCCAGCCCGCGGCCGGCGGCGGCAGCCCGGGTTCGCCGAATAGCGGCTGCTCGTCCCCGCCCTGCGCGTCCGCGTCCTCGACGGTGACGGCCAGCGCATCCAGCGCATCGAGCGCGTCGCAGATCGGATCGACCCGCTGCTGCGGGCAGAGCAGGCTCAGCTCATGCATCGCGTGGCTGCGCCGCGCGGTCCGGGCCGCCGCGCTTCATCGCTTGTGCTGCGCCAGCCACGCTTCGAGGTAGTGGATGTTGGTGCCGCCGGCGACGAAGCTGGCGTCGACCATCAGTTCGCGGTGCAGCGGGATGTTGCACTGAATGCCTTCGACGACCGCCTCGTTCAGCGCGGTGCGCATGCGCGCCAGCGCCTGCTCGCGCGTGTCGCCGTGCGCGATCAGCTTGCCGATCATCGAGTCGTAGTTCGGCGGCACGAAGTAGTTGGTGTAGATGTGCGAATCGACGCGCACGCCGGGCCCGCCGGGCTGGTGCCAGGTCGTGATGCGGCCCGGCGACGGCGTGAACTGGAACGGATCCTCGGCGTTGATGCGGCATTCGATCGCATGGCCGCGGATCTGGATCTGGCGCTGGGTGAACGGGAGTTTTTCGCCGGCCGCGACCATGATCTGCGTGCGCACGATGTCGACCCCGGTGATGAACTCGGTCACCGGATGCTCGACCTGCACCCGGGTGTTCATCTCGATGAAGTAGAACTCGCCGTTCTCGTACAGGAATTCGAAGGTGCCGGCGCCGCGGTAGCCGATCTTCTTGCAGGCGGCCACGCAGCGTTCGCCGACGCGTTCGATCAGCCGGCGCGCGATGCCCGGCGCCGGCGCCTCCTCGATCACCTTCTGGTGGCGACGCTGCATCGAGCAGTCGCGCTCGCCGAGATAGACCGCGTTCTTGTGCTTGTCGGCCAGGATCTGGATCTCGATATGGCGCGGGTTCTGCAGGTACTTCTCCATGTACACCGCCGGATTGCCGAACGCCGCGCCGGCCTCGGCCTTGGTCATCTGCACCGCATTGATCAGCGCCGCGTCGGTGTGCACCACCCGCATGCCGCGGCCGCCGCCGCCGCCGGCCGCCTTGATGATCACCGGATAGCCGATGGTCTTGGCGAGGCGCCGAACCTGCGTCGCATCGTCCGGCAGCTCTCCCTCGGAACCCGGCACGCAGGGCACGCCGGCCTTGATCATCGCCTGCTTCGCCGAAACCTTGTCGCCCATCATCCGGATCGATTCGGGCGTCGGGCCGATGAACTGGAAGCCGCTCTTCTCGACCCGCTCGGCGAAGTCCGCGTTCTCGCTCAGGAAGCCGTAGCCCGGGTGGATCGCCTCGGCGTCGGTGACCTCGGCGGCCGAGATCAGCGCCGGCATGTTCAGGTAGCTCTGCGCCGACGGCGCCGGGCCGATGCAGACCGCCTCTTCGGCCAGCTTGACGTACTTGGCGTCGCGGTCGGCCTCCGAGTAGACCATCACCGCGGTGATGCCGAGTTCGCTGCAGGCGCGCTGGATGCGCAAAGCGATCTCACCGCGATTCGCGACCAGTATTTTTTTGAACATGAGTGTTTACTTACTTGTTCTTTCACTCAATGACGAAGAGGGGTTGGCCGTATTCGACCGCCTGGCCGTTCTGGCCGAGGATCTGCGTGACCGTGCCGGCCTTGTCGGCCTCGATCTCGTTGAGGATCTTCATCGCCTCGATGATGCAGAGCGTATCGCCCTCCTTCACGACGCTGCCGATCTCGACGAACGGCTTCGCGCCGGGACTGGCTGCCAGATAGAAGGTGCCGACCATCGGCGATTTCACCAGGTGGCCGGACGGCACTTCGGGCGCGGCGGCCGGCACCGGGACGGCGGGCGCGACCACCGCCGGCGCGGCTGGAGCAGTGCCGACCGCCGTCGGTGCCGCAACCTGCTGCACGACCACGCTGCCGGCCTTGACGATCCGGACCTTGCCCTCGGCCTCGGTGATTTCGAGCTCGGACACGTTCGATTCCGACACCAAGTCGATCAAGGTCTTGAGTTTGCGCAGATCCATGGGGTCTCCAACGACGGCGGGCAGCTTTCGCGCCAGATTTTTCGAATCACAAGAGAATTCGCCGCTTCTCTATTCTAACTTCTTCTAATTTTCGTCTTTTTCGACGATTCAAGCAGGTGACACGGTACCAGCCTGTGACCCGGCCGGCCGCCGCGCCGGTGCCGGATCTAGCTCCGCTGCGTCACCCATTGTTGCAGATCACCAGCGTTCAGTTTGCCGATCTTACGCGCTATCAGCGCGCCATCGGCACCAAACACGACGCTGAATGGCAGCCCGCCCTGGCTGTTGCCGAGCGCGCGGCCCAGTTCCAGCCCGGTCAAATCCGCCATCGCGATCGGGTAGCTGACCGGGACACGGCGCAGGAAGCGTCGCACCGGATCCGGCTTGTCGACCGCCAAACCGACCACTTGCCAGCTTTTGGATGAGTTTTCGTGGTAGAACGAATCCAATAGCGGCATTTCCTCGACACACGGGCCGCACCAGGTGGCCCAGAAATTGACCAGCAGCGGCTTGCCGCGGAAGCTCTGCATCGCGAGCCGGCCGCCTTCCGGTGTGTCGAAGCTCTGCGCCCAAAATTCCAGGCTCGCGTCCGGCGCCACGTCTGCGGGGCGGCGCTCCCACCACGCGATTCCGGCGCCGCCAAGCGCGGCCAGCGTGGCGACGCCGGCGTACAGCAGATGGCGCCGGTCGATCCGCAGCCGCCCGGTCGTGGCGCCGAGCGCCTCGGGATCGGAGGAGCCGGAAGAGTCGGGGGAAGAACTCATGTCGTGGTTTCCTGCAGCAGGCGCCGCACTGCGCGGACATCGCCGCGCGGAGAGCGGCCCTGGGCGTCGGGCTTGAGCGCGCCGCGCAGATCGTCCAGATCGTAGACCAGCAGGTGCACGCCGACGACCGCGCCGAGCTCGCGGCTCGGCACCGACAGCGAAAGCGCCTCGACCGAGTCGCCATGCAGGCCGCGCACGCTGTGCGGCTCGTAGTCGATCCGGTGGTCGATCAGCGCGATCTCGGCCGACTTCGAATCGTCGCAAAAGAGCTGGATGTAGATCTCGGAGCGCCGGGTCGCGGTGCCGTGCCAGACCGCGCCGCTCAGGTACGGGCGAAACGCCGCCATCCGATCCATCCAGACCAGCGCGAGCCGGCGCAGCGCGGCAAGCTCCGCCGGCTGGGTATCGGCGCAGAACAGCGCGATGTACTCCCGCACCGCCGCCTCGACCTCGTCGTTGTCCGGCAGCGCGGTGCGCTGCGGCAGGCTGAGCTGCCGCAGCGCGCGCCGCTTCGCCGGGCCGTACTCCATGCCGTCGTCCACCACCAGCCGGGCCGCCGCTGCCGCGATCTCCGTTTTCGCCGTCGCCATGATCCCGATTGTCGCGCCAGCCGGCTGGCCGCGCCGGCGAGCATGCTGTAGATTGATGGAAAGTGGGGCCTGCCGTCGATCCCGGCATGGCAGGCCGCAGAGACAAACGCCTGGAACGGAGACCGCCATGCCAGATTCGATCCACAGCACGATGATGCCCGTGCCGCTGTCGCTGAACCATCTGCTCGAGCGCGCGGGTACGCTGTTCGCGGGCAACGAGATCGTCTCGCGCGCGCCCGACAAGTCGCTGCGCCGACACCGGTACAAAGAGTTCTACCGCCGCACCCGCGCGCTCGCCGCCGCGCTGCAGGGCCTGGGCCTCAAGAAAGGGGACCGGGTCGCGACGCTGTGCTGGAACCACCACGCGCACCTGGAGTGCTACTTCGGCATTCCGGCCGCCGGCGGCGTGATGCACACGCTGAACCTGCGCCTGTCGCCGGAGGAGATCGGCTGGATCGCCGGCGACGCCGAGGACCGGTTCCTCGTCGTCGACGACGTGCTGCTGCCGCTGTACCACCAGTTCGCGAAGCTGCACCGCTTCGAGCGGGTGATCGTGTTCCCGTTCTCCGGCGCCGCGGTGCCGGCGGAATTCACCGACTACGAGGCGCTGCTGGGCGGCGCCGACCCGGACCGCTTCGAATACGCGCCGCACGGCGAGGACGATCCGGTGGCGATGTGCTACACCTCCGGCACCACGGGGCGGCCCAAGGGCGTGGTCTACTCGCACCGCTCGACCGTGCTGCATTCGCTGGTCGGCTGCCTGGCCGATTTCTGGTGCCTGCGCGGCACCGACGCGGTGCTGCCGGTGACGCCGATGTTCCATGCGAACAGCTGGGGCCTGCCGTACGCCGCGGTGATGCTCGGCACGAAGATCGTCTTTCCCGGCCCGCACATGCACCCGGAAGACCTGCTCGACCTGATGACGCAGGAGCCGCCGACGCTCGCGCTCGGCGTGCCGACGATCTGGATGACGCTGATCCAGGCCTACGAAGCGTCGCTCGCGCCCGGCGCGCCGAACCATGGGCGCTGGACGCTGCCGCGCGGCATGAAGTCGCTGGTCGGTGGCGCGGCGGTGCCGGAATCGTTGATCCGTGCGTTCGCGAAGTACGACATCCTGATCCTGCAGGGCTGGGGCATGACCGAAACGAGCCCGCTCGCCACCGTCTCGTACCCGCGCGCCGAACTGCAAGGTGCGTCCGACGACGAACGCTTCCGCCGCGCGTCGCTCGCCGGCGTGCCGGTGCCGCTGGTCGACCTGCGCATACGCGGCGACGCCGGCAGCGACCAGCCGTGGGACGGCCAGAGCGTCGGCGAAATCCAGGTGCGCGGCCCGTTCATCACCGGCAGCTACCACGGCGTCGGCTCGCCGGAAGACAAGTTCACCGCCGACCAGTGGCTGCGCACCGGCGACGTGGCCTCGATCGACCCGCTCGGCTTCGTGAAGATCAGCGACCGCACCAAGGACCTGATCAAGTCCGGCGGCGAATGGATCAGCTCGGTGGACCTGGAGAACGCGCTGATGGCACACCCCGCGGTCGCCGAGGCCGCGGTGATCGCGATCCCCGACGCGAAATGGGGCGAGCGCCCGCTCGCCTGCGTGGTGCTGCGGCCCGAGCACAAGGCCAGCGCCGAGGAATTCGCCGCGCACTTGGCTGCAAAGGGCTTCGTGAAGTGGCAGCTGCCCGAGCGCTACGAATTCATCGCCGCGATCCCGCGCACCTCGACCGGCAAGTTCTGGAAGATGAAGCTGCGCGAGCAGTTCGCGGGCGCCTGATTGCCACCCTGCCTGATTGCTACTCTTTTTGTAGCCAACAACGCACAATCCGCGCCGGTACTGGCGTGGAAACGCCTAGAATCGGCGGATGCACCTCCACATTCTCGGCATCTGCGGCACCTTCATGGGCGGGGTCGCGGCGCTGGCGCGCGAGGCGGGCCACCGCGTGACCGGCTGCGACGCCGGCGTCTACCCGCCGATGAGCGATCAGCTGCGCGCGCTCGGCATCGAACTGATCGAGGGCTACGGCGCCGACCAGCTCGCGCTCCAACCCGACATCTTCGTGATCGGCAACGTGGTCGGCCGCGCGCGGCTGCCAGATGGCACGCCGAAGTTTCCGTTGATGGAAGCGATCATGGACGCCGGCCTTGCCTACACCAGCGGGCCGCAGTGGCTGGCCGAACAGGTGCTGCGCGGTCGCCACGTGCTGGCGGTGGCCGGCACGCACGGCAAGACCACCACCACCGCGATGCTGGCCTGGATCCTGGAGAGCGCGGGCCTGCAGCCCGGCTTCCTGGTCGGCGGCGTGCCGCTGGATTTCGGCGTGTCGGCGCGGCTCGGGGGCGGCTGTGCGGCAGTGGACTCCGCTCCGTGTCCCCCGCCCGCTTTGCGGGCTCCTCCTTTACCTGCGCAGAGCCCACTGCCGCACAGCCGTTCCGTTTTCGTTATTGAAGCCGACGAATACGACACCGCGTTCTTCGACAAGCGCAGCAAGTTCGTGCACTACCGCCCGCGCACTGCCGTGCTGAACAACCTCGAATTCGACCACGCCGACATCTTCGACGACCTGGCCGCGATCGAGCGCCAGTTCCACCACCTGGTGCGCACCGTGCCATCGAGCGGCCGTGTGGTGGTGAACGGCCAGGACGAGGCCCTGGCGCGCGTGCTGCGACAAGGGCTGTGGAGCGAACGCTCCAGCTTCGGCGCGGCGGGCAGCGACTTTTCCGCCGCAGGCGACCCCGAGGCGTTCGACGTACTGCGGCGCGGCGAGCGCGTCGCCGAGGTGCGCTGGTCGCTCGGCGGTGTGCACAACCAGATGAACGCGCTGGCGGCGATCGCCGCGGCGGAGCACGTGGGCGTCGCGCCGGCCGCGGCGGCCGAGGCGCTGTGCAGCTTCAAGAACGTGCGCCGCCGCATGGAGCTGCGCGGGCGCGTGGCGCTGAACGGTGGCGAGGTTGCGGTGTACGACGACTTCGCGCACCACCCGAGCGCGATCCGCACCACGATCGACGGGCTGCGGCGCCAGGTCGGCCCCGACGCGCGCATCCTCGCGGTGTTCGAGCCGCGCAGCAACACGATGAAGCTCGGCACGATGAAGGCGCAGCTGCCGTGGAGCCTGGAGCAGGCCGACCTGGTGTTCTGCCATGCCGGCGGTCTCGACTGGGACGCGCGCGAGGCGCTCGCGCCGCTCGGTGTCGGGCCCGGGCAGCGCGCCCAGGTCGCCGACAGCATCGACGAGCTGGTCGCGCAGGTTCAGGCCGTGGTGCGGCCCGGCGACCATGTGCTGTGCATGAGCAACGGCGGCTTCGGCGGCATCCACGCGAAGCTGCTCGCAATGCTGTCATTGCTACCTAAAGAATAGCAACCAGCGCAGGAAACACCTTGGCTCGCTGGCGATTTCTAT
Organism: Pseudomonadota bacterium; assembly: GCA_018241985.1. GTDB lineage: Bacteria > Pseudomonadota > Gammaproteobacteria > Burkholderiales > Burkholderiaceae_C > Rhodoferax_A. The sequence continues at coordinate 10,876 of JAFECV010000024.1, forward strand.
CGAAATTGCCGGCTGCGCGCCACGCAGTGCGCGCAGCCTGGGGGTGATTCACTTCCTTCGACGGGTCTTCACCGCCTCCGACAACAGCGCGAGCACGCGCTGCGAATCGTCCCAGCCCAGGCAGGCGTCGGTGATGCTCTTGCCGTACTCGAGCGCGTCCGCATGGTCCTTGCCCGGCGTGAACTTCTGCGCGCCGGCCTGCAGATGGCTCTCGACCATCACGCCGAACACGCTCTGCGAGCCGCCCGCGATCTGCGCCGCGATGTCCTGCGCGACCTCGATCTGGCGTTCGTGCTGCTTGTGGCTGTTCGCGTGGCTGCAGTCGATCATCAGCGTCGGGCGGTGCTTGGTCGCTTCGATCTCCTTGCACGCCGCGGCGACGCTGGCCGCGTCGTAGTTCGGCGCCTTGCCGCCGCGCAGGATCACGTGGCAGTCCTTGTTGCCGTTGGTGCGCACGATCGCGACCTGGCCGTTCTTGTGCACCGACAGGAAGTGATGGCCGCGCGCGGCGGCCTGGATCGCGTCGAGCGCGATCCGGATGTTGCCGTCGGTGCCGTTCTTGAAGCCGACCGGCGCCGACAGCCCGCTGGCGAGTTCGCGGTGCACCTGGCTCTCGGTGGTGCGTGCGCCGATCGCGCCCCAGCTGATCAGGTCGCCGATGTACTGCGGCGAGATCACGTCGAGGAACTCGCTGCCGGCCGGCAGGCCGAGACGGTTGATGTCGATCAGCAGCTCGCGCGCGATGCGCAGCCCCTCGTCGATGCGGTAGCTCTCGTCGAGGTAGGGGTCGTTGATCAGCCCCTTCCAGCCGACCGTGGTGCGCGGCTTCTCGAAATACACCCGCATCACGACCTCGAGCGTGT